>CP081165.1 GCA_025141675.1 Rhodobacteraceae bacterium S2214 | reverse complement strand
TCGGTCGTAAACGTCCGAAATTCCTCATCCATCTTCAGCTGCACGCGCGCGGCCATGAAGGCCGTGCCTTCCATCAAACCGGCGACGGCCGGATCGGTATTTTCACGCAGTAAGCCGCCAAGACGACCGGCAATCGACGGATATTCCGCCGCAAATTCTGCCCCGCGTTCATAAAGCAAAGACAGTTCTTGGTTGTAGGCGTCACGGAAAGCCTTTTTCACGTTTTCACCTGCAACTTCGTCATCTGAATCCTACCCACACCTTCGTCCAATTCGGCAATAAATTGCAGGGGTATGTCAACGGGGCTCGCGGCCATTTCCCCTGAAATATCAAAGGTTAGGCGGTTTGTGACAAGATCGCGCTTGGCGGATGCAGTGACTTCGACGGTCTCGGCAATCAAGCGTGGTTCGTAATGGCACAATGTCTTTTTAATCGTATCCGCAATGATCTGAGGACCATTCATTGAATCCGCGACATTCGACAGATCGGAAAACCCGAAATTGGCGATGGATTTCTTCAAGTAGGGGTAGTCGTCAAGTGGAACAGTCGCATCAAGATTGACGGTGTTCATCAAGCTGGCCAAGTCACGATTGAGGTGACGGCGCAGTGTGCCTTCATCGGTGCCGTGACGCCGTTCTTTGCTACGTTCTGTCAGGGTCCGGTGGCCGTCTTCGACGCGACTGGCTTCTTTTTTGGCATCCCGATCAGCGTGCGCTGCGCGAAACACATGCATCAGCGATAGCTGATACCGGTCACGTTTGCGGTTCTCGTCTGCTTCGGACTGTCTTGAATTCATGGGCCTTGCTTATCGTTCGCATGCGGCGGGCCTGCACGCGCGATCCGCAATGTGGCTAGATGGACGCGCTACCGGCGGTCCAAAGGCCTGTCGGCGGTATTGAAACCGCCGACAGGAATTTTGTTCGGACCACTTAAGACTGTGGGCCAGCAGGTGTGTGAACTGTGCCGTCGAACGCTTCTGTGTTCTGTGCGATGTCCCACTTCCACTCTGTGGCAGTGTCTGGCGCGCCAGCTTCTGTCTGTGGAACGTAAACGTAAGAATACGCACCAAAGTTCAGTGTCACGTTCTCAGTCAGACGATCTTCGCCACCGGAACCACCTGTAGAGATCGAAGACACGATGATGTCTGCGATATCCAGAACGATGTATTCCATCTGGCCGTCACCGGCTTTACGAACAA
This sequence comes from Rhodobacteraceae bacterium S2214, assembly GCA_025141675.1. Lineage (NCBI taxonomy): Bacteria > Pseudomonadati > Pseudomonadota > Alphaproteobacteria > Rhodobacterales > Paracoccaceae > Rhodobacteraceae bacterium S2214. The sequence continues at coordinate 77,247 of CP081165.1, read as the reverse complement.
CCAAAGACGCTGTTTCGATGTGAGTACCCTTTGTCAGGAACTTCATCAGGTCTGTGGAAGATTTGTCGACGTACTTTGTAAACGACAGATCTTGGAAGTTTGGTTTACCGGAACCGGAACCAGAACCCATGTGTGTTGTGCCGGACTGGGACGCGCCCCATGACCATGCCAACACGTCGATCTCGTCTTTGTGTGCCTTGTCCTGGGATTCACCTTTGATGTCGCCCAGCTTGAGGAACATGTCTACAGCCATAATCTTTCTCCTATTTAAGACGCCGGTTGCGAAATTGCGTACCGGCAGTTTCTACAGTTAAGTTTTAGCCAGGCAATTTGGATACGAGCGACATGCCGATATCCATTCCTTCCATTTGGAAGTGCGGCTTCAAGAAAAACTTACCCATGTAGTAACCGGGGTTCTCCTCGTCTTCGATAACTTGGACAGTTGCGGCGGCGAGAGGCTTAAGCGCTTTCTCTTTTTCCGTCGCTGTGGCCGGGTTAGCGGTCACATACTTGTTGATCCAAGTCTGAAGGTCTTTCTCAAGCTGGGACTTATCGGGGGATGTCCCGATTTTGTCGCGAACCATACACTTGAGGTAATGGCTGAAGCGGGACACCGCGAACATGTACGGGATGCGTGATGACATATTGTCAGACGCTGTCGCCAGTTCGTCAGTGAACTTTTTCGGCCGGTATAGGGACTGCGCACCAATGAAGGCCGCTTTGTCTGTGTGTTTGCGGTGAACCAAACCGATCAAGCCGGCTTTGGACAATTCACCCTCACGACGGTCGGTGATGGACACCTCTGTCGGGATTTTCATTTCTTTGGAACCATCGCCCGTGTCGAACGTGTGCGTTGGCAGGTTCATCACCTCACCACCGGACTGAACACCACGGATTTGAACGGTCCAACCGTGTTCTTTGTGCGCGCGGTTGATGTTCACAGCCATTGCGTGGGCTGAGTTCATCCAAGCGTACATGTTACCTTCGTGGCCGTCTGTTTCTTCCTCGAAGTTGAATTCTTCAACAACAGAGTTGGAATCTTGGCTGTAAGGTTCGCGGGACAGAACACGTGGCAATGTCATCGCAACATAACGCGAATTTTCGCTGTCACGCAGGCCATTCCAAGCAGCATAATCAGGCGTTTCAAAGATTTCGCCCAAATCCTGCGGGTTTGGCATTTCGTTCCAGTTGTCCATGCCGAGCAGGCCAGGGGCCGCTGATGTGATGAACGGCGCTTGTGCCGCAGCAGCAATCTTGCCCAGATCACGTAGCAGGCCAACGTCACCTGTGGAATGGTCGAATTGGAAATCACCGATCAGCGTGCCGTAAGGCTTACCGCCCATGGTACCGAATTCTTGTTCGTAAATCTTGGTGAACAGCGGGGATTTGTCCCACTTGGCACCGGGATAGCGACGCAATTCTGATTTCAGTTCGTCTTTGGAAACGTTCATCACGTTCACACGCAAAGACGCGTCTGTTTCAGAGTTGTTGACCGTGTAGGCCAGACCACGCCATGCGCTTTCGAGTTCTTGGTACTCTTGCGCGTGAATGATCTTGTTAACCTGAGACGTCAGTTTTTCGTCGATCTTGGCCAGCATGCCTTGGATCGTATCGATGATGTCTTCGGAAACAAGGCTGCTGTCACCCATGGCTTCTTTCACAAGCGTGACAACAGCGCTGTCTACTTCGGAAGCCGCTTCTTCAGAGCGTGGTTTAATCGTTTGTTTCAGAATGTCCGAGAACTCGTCGAGTTCGCTAAGTCCGCCACCGGCGACCTGGTCTTCTGCTTGTGTTGCGTCGTTTGCCATCTATCTATCCCTGCTATCCAGTAAGGTGCGGCCCGTCGGCCTGCACGCGTCGGATGAATGCTTACTCTTCTTTTGCTTCGTCTTCGTCGTCGCCACCGGACCGGGCTGCAAGTGCGGCCATCAGGTCTGGATCGTCAAGCAATGCACGAATGTGATCTTGCGCTTTGGATTTACCGTTCATGTAGCGGGCAAGGTTGGCCAGCTGTTCACGTGCTTCCAAAAGCTTGTTCAGCGCAGGCACCTGACGGGCAATTTCCGCAGGACCAAAGTCTGACATCTTCGAGAACTCGAGGTTCACACCAAGACGGTCAGTGCTGTCTGGGTCCAATGTGTTTTCAACGTTGAACGACAGGCCCGGCTTCACAGAGTTCACGTAGTCATCCAGCGTCGAATTGGTGACGTCAGTGAAATCACGGTCTGCCACAGGATCTTTTTCAATCGGTGACGCGTTGCCGGACAAATCCGCCATCACACCCATCATGAACGGCAGCTCAACCATTTTCTCCGAATCATACGGATCCGCGTATGAAATGTTCACCCGTGGTGGGCGGTTCCGTTTCAGAAAGCCGGATGCTGAATCTGATGCCATAGTGTCGTACTCCCAATATTGCGTGCTCTAGTTGGCATTCTTATGGCCAATTTCGCTACGCCCCTTAACCTACCCATACCTTTGCGGTTGAGTCTACATTCATTCGTCAACTTTCGCAGGTATTATTTCTGTTACAATCGACGAGAAATCCTTTTCTAAATAAGTCCTTGCCCGGAAAAGTAGAACCGGAATAGGACTTGCCGGTTCACGTGCCCGGTAAAATTCTTCTAGGGCCGACAAATGCCCTGCAACGTCGCTGCGGCTGTTCACCTCGGGTGGTGGGCCAGCATCTTCGCCGCTTGTGTCTTGCGCTTGTGATACGGCTTCTCCGGCCAGCATCTTCAAACGCCCCATGTCCAAAACGAAACCAGTTTCCGCGCCAAAGTCAATTGCCGCACGTCCAGCGTGTGCTGGCAACAACGTTTCCAACGCTTCTACCAGAGGTTTCCCAAACAAGAGTCGGGATTGCGTCACAAGAAGCAAAGCTGGTGAAGACGGCTCGTGCGTCGCAAAATAGCCTTCAATCGCCTTAATTGTCGCCAAAGCAGCGGCGCGATTCGGAATTTTCGTGACTACAGCGGCCGCGACCATTGCCGGTTTTGCTGCACTGACCGGTGCATCACCGTCAGCACCATCACCCGCATCTTCGTCGCCACCTTCGGCAACATCTTCGCCAACAGGCGCATCGCCATCAGCGGTCCAAGGTGCCAAATCAGGGCGGCCTGACTGGATGATGCCAAGCATTTCTTTGACGGCCAATTCAGCCGGTTCAATAGCTGGATTGAACGGGTTCATATCGTTGCGCAAGCACGCACTTCTGATCCGCGCCATCGCGGCCAATGCAGTGTTCAAAGCAGCGTGCGCTTCTTCGACATATTTACGGTTTCCGGGCGCTGCAATTTCACTTGTCAGCTTGCCAGTGTTCAACCCGTCTTCGCCAGCGCGGGGGTTAGCGGTGCCAAGTGCGACCAGCTGGCGACGCAAGCTGACCTCACCCGGTCCGGCAATTTCAGCGTACTGCAGCGGGAACACGACGGACACGTTGCTGCCCAATTCTTCAAGGGCGCCGCGACGATCCGCGACATCTTTTGGGTGCACATCGTCCGGGAAAGTTTCCAGCACATCTGCAATGCCGACCAGCGCTTCTGCATAATCCGGCAACCGTCCGGCCAGCACCATGAAGCGGGCCAGCAGCGACAACAACCGCAGATCGCGGGTCCGTTGTAACAGCTTGGTAATCTCGGCGAGTTCTTCTTTGTGTGCGACCGTTTTACGATCGAACAACCATGCCGGCTTAGTGACCACCCCACCTGATTCAACGGCAGGGATGTAAAACCGTTCCGGCATGCGGGATTCGGCTTCGTAATAATAATCGAGAAACGGTCCGTCGTCCGTGCTTTCCAGATCGGGGCCGCAAGGCGCATCATCCGAAACAGGGTCTTTCAACCAATCAAGCATAGACAGCCAACCCCCTTAGGCAGGTACACAAACAAAAATAGTTACACGTTTCAAACGACATTATGCGAATAATTCCAACGACATTATGGCTAGATCGTGACCTTCAGGTGCCCAAACGTCAAGTCAGGTATTCCGGAAGAAAATTCACGCGTCGGGCGTTCCCGCGTCATGTTCAACCCTGAGAAGATTTGACCGCAGCGACGTAGCTTTCGGCAAAGTGTTTCAGGAACGCGCCCAACATCCCGTTTTCGTTTTCATCAACCTTCGCATCCCAGCGTTCAACATATGTGTCCCACGCCTTGCGTTTGCCGCTGCCACCCAGCAGGCCACCGCCTGTATCTGCGTCGATGGATTCAGGCGCGAGATCTTCAAGCAGCTTGAGCAAGGCAGGCTGGATCGCCGCGAAAACCGCCATCTGGTGTTTACGCACATCCGACAGCGCGGTTTCGATCCCCTTACCACCAGCCATAAAGCCGGGGCGGGGTTTCATGTACATGACTTCAAGCGCCTGCACCGCATCGGGCAGGAATTTCAGCGGGTTGTTTTCGGCGGCACCCATCATCGTGCGTTCACCACCCTTGGTGAACTGCTTGGCAGATGCGCGGTCCTGCAACATGGACATCAGTTCTTGGCTGATAACCCGCATGCTGCGGCCCAATTCGCGCGCGAAGGCTTCTTGATCGGCGCTATCCCCGAAATCCGCAGGTAGGCCCGCGCCTTCGCAGAACGCTTTCATGAAGTTCGACCCGCCAGAGGTCGGCGCGATAGACATCGGCGATTGCTGTAGGCCGGGTACCGCGGCAGGGGCTGCAGCCGGTTGTGGCGGCGGTGTGAATGACGGCACCGGTGGCTGCGCGATCCCGCTTGGCGGCGGGGCCGCGGCAGGCACGCCCATTGGTGCAGCGGCTGGTGGCGTGGCAATCGGCGGGCTGGAAAACGGCGATCCAGATGATGCAGGTGCCTGACCAAATGGCGACCCGGATGCGGCTTCTGACGCAGCGGGCGGCGGGGCTACGGGAGCAGCCGGTTGTGGTGGCGGCGCTGATGGCGTCGGGTTCACCAAGAATTCGCCAGCAAAGTCATCGAACGGATTGCGTTGCGGTGTCGGGTTCGGATTGATCGGGGTAGCAGGACCGCCACCAATCGCCCAAGGGTCCGCGTCAGCAGCAAATGCATTCGATGCAGGAGCGGCAGCAGGCGGCATCGACGGGGCTGCTGGCTGTGCCGCAGCGCCAAGATCAACGACGATGTAATAATGCCCAACTTGAAACCGCTGACCGTTTTGCAAGGGATGCGGTGCCGCTAGCCTGTGACGGCTGCCATCCATGAACAAACCGTTTGTTGAGGTGTCCGTCAGAAAGTACTGACCGTTCTCAAACGTGATATCAAAATGATGGCTCGAAATATGACGATCCGGGTCCGGCAATGTCCAATCCATTGCAGTAGACCGGCCAATCTGTGCGCCGCGTTCTGTGACCACAAAGGACACAGGACCGCCGTCGCTCAGCTTATCATAATTGTCGATGCGCAAAGTAAGAGACATATCACCCAAGGAGTTAGACCACGTTCAGGCCAGATCAATACACCCTAAACAGTGATTGTGCCACGTCCATAAAGTGCGCGTAGTAGATTTGACGACGACTTGTCGCGGTTTGTGCCAAACACGACAACACGGCTGTATTTAAAGCACGCGGTGCACGGTGAAGTGGTGGGCTGGCCGGATCATTCGGTGCAATCGCCCCGCCGGACCACCCGACAGCCAACGCAAGATACATGCCGGGCACACGATCAGGGCTCCACAATGCGTCCTTCATCAGCTTGTGCCGATTCTCTCTGGAAGGGTCGCCCAACCAACGGCCGACGCCTTCCATGAAATGGTGGTCCGCAGGGGTCAGAATTTCGGGCATCGTGCGCAAACATTCATGGCCCCACCAGATCGCCATCTTTGGAACGAACGCAAAAGCGGTCAGCGTAATCGCATCTTCCGGCGTCTCGGACCGCCGCAACCGCCACATGAAATCGTACGTGTCTTCTGGTGGGCGCGGGCGTTGCTGGGTCACTTCAGCAATCTGCGGAATACCTGCATAAAGGTCGGTCAATTCCTGAAACCGCAACGACGCACTTGGCGGTCGCGTTTTGTCGGAATCATCAAGGGGTACCGCAGTAATATCTTGAAATGACATAAAATGGATCGGTCCGTTGTTAGGGCCTAATGAACTATACCATGACATGTTTTCGTTTTCACACGTACACGTCAAGAAGGTTAAAGCATGACATGTCGCTTTGCATACATCGGCAGGGTCAATTGAACACAGCACGAATGAACATAATTCACATTATCTGCCAAGTATTGTCGCTGCAAAGTTAGAATGTCTCACATCTGCAAAGTAGAAGTGTCACACTTCCCTGTTGAAGCAGGATTGGAGTGTGGCCGTGGGATTGGTGATCATGAGCGAACGCGAGCTGAACCGCATAGAAGTACTGAGCCAAGTGACACAAGGCCGGATGACGGCAGTGACAGCGGCAAATGTTCTGGGACTGAGCCGACGACAAGTCCATCGGCTGTTGAAGAGTTTCCAGGCAGAAGGCCCAGCAGTGATCCGTCACAAAGCGCGTGGCCGAAGATCGAACAACAGTATTGATCCTGCGGTGCTTGAGTTTGCTGTGACGCTGGTCAAAGAGAACTACATCGACTTTGGGCCAACCTTTGCAGCTGAGAAGCTGGCCGAGGATCACGGTCTGAAGGTATCCCGTGAGACGCTTCGCAAGTTGATGCAGGACGCTGGAATCTGGTTGTCACGCAAACAACGTCGCACATTCCATCAGCCCAGATTGCGCCGGGAATGCTTTGGCGAGTTGATCCAGATTGATGGCTCAGATCATCGCTGGTTCGAAAATCGCGGGCCAGCGTGCACTCTGCTCGTTTTCATAGACGATGCGACCAGTACGTTGATGCAACTGCGGTTTGTGACCTCTGAGAGTACCTTCAGTTACTTTGAAGCGCTGGATCTGTATCTGGCAGCACATGGTCGGCCGGTTGCGTTCTATTCTGACAAACACACAGTGTTTCGTGTCGCCAATCAGTCGGCCAAATCAGGGCACGGCATGACCCAGTTTGGTCGGGCTTTGAACGCGTTAAACATCGAGATTCTCTGCGCAAACAGCTCTCAGGCCAAAGGGCGTGTCGAACGCGCCAACCGCACCTTGCAGGATCGTTTGGTTAAAGAACTTAGGCTTGCAGGCATCTCAGACATGGAGGAGGCGAATGCGTTCCTGCCCGGCTTCACGGACCGCTATAACGCCAAGTTTGCAAAGGTGCCCCGTCGCGCCGACAACCTGCACCGTCCGATGAACATCGAACCGGATCGTCTGCGTGACATCTTCTGTTTCAGAGACGAGCGGCTTGTCAGCAAACAACTGGCCTTCTCCTATGAGCGCCAACGTATCATCCTGGCCGAGAATGAGATCACCCGCGATCTGCCGGGCAAATATGTGGATACCTTCGCCTTTCCAGACGGCAGCTTGGACATCCGATGGAAAGGCGTTTCAATCCCTTACACCGTCTTCGACAAGGATCAGCGCGTCACACATGCGGCCATCACTGAGAACAAGCGCCTAGGTGCCGTGCTTGAACACATCAAAGCTGAACAGGACAAGGCCGCTCCTAAAAAGCGCCGCGCTGGCAAACAGCGCACACGCTACGAGCCAACCGGGCGGCGCAACACAGAAGGTTGGAGTTCAAAGCTGGCCATTAGAGCCAAAAAGAAACAGGCGGAAGCTACGCAGACAGCAGCAGAATAACAACGCCCGCATGGCTAGTCCGGGCTGCGATATGTGAAGTCTCCGCCCTGCCCAGCCATGCTCGAACTCCGCCAAGTGGGACATTTCTACTTTGCGCAACAGTCATCTGACAGGAAACGACCGCTAACTCGCCTGCGTATAAAAACATGGTGAATCTAACATCAAGCCCCGGCTCTTAGCCGGTTAGCGCCCCGCACCTGTCATCAACGCAGCCATCGCATTTAATGCGGGGGCGTCGTTCAGGTCTTCCAGCGCTATGTCATATTTGCGTCGCCAATTCGGGTGCTCGTCGATGGTTCCGGGCAGGTTCTGCGCTTCTTTCGCTCCTAACACATCGTCCAATTGAACAGCTGCCAAGCAAGCGGATGACCCCGCCAGCATCCCATGGACGTTTGTGCTAAAGTCGCCGTTTTCCGTGTAGCGGGACACGTCTGCTTTACGCTGCTCACGCATGTTTTTTGCGGTCTCGCGATCAACCCACGACAGGTTTTCCCACCAATCAATGTCGTGCCCTGTCTCATACCCTTTAACGGTCGGGGTGTCGTGCGTCGCAAAACATGACAGCACCTGTGCCGATACAGCGTCCGAAGTACGAAACGCACCAGAGTCGTCTTTTTCGTACTGCAACACGGAATACCCGTAGAACCCGTGTGCACGCATCGTGTCACGGAACCCGTCAGGAACCAGCCCAAGATCTTCGCCAATCACCGCGCAATTGTACCGCGCTGCTTCGATCTTGATCACGGCGAGCAGGCTTTCAAACGGCTGGTGAATGTAGCCCCCCGGACTGCCGTCGTCCGGAATCCAATAGCTGCGGTTAAGGCCTAGAACATGATCGATCCGGATGATGCCTGCATGACGAATGGTTTGCGCGATAATCCGGCGCAACGGCCGGTATCGTTCAGCTTTCAATTTGCGGGGCGCAAACGCCGCCAAATCCCAGTTCTGCCCTGCAGGGCTTAGGTGATCAGGCGGTGCCCCGATGGACACACCCTGTGCAATCGCGGTTTGTGCACACCAGCTTTCAGCACCATCGCGCCGCGACCCAACCGCAAGGTCAAGGTAAAGCCCAAGCGCCATCCCCCCTGCTTTGGCCTGCGCCTGCGCGTCCGACAATTGCCGGTCAGCGACCCATTGCAACCACATGTGAAATGTTACGCGTGCGGGATCAGGATTAGCAGGCGTATCAGGCCATTGGCGCCAGTCAGGCCCATAAATTTCGCTGAGCGCCTCAAAGGTGGCGAACTTGTGCAGATCGTCGCCGCCGTTGGATTGGAAGGCCGCAAAACTTTGTGCATCAGCCGGATCCGCTTTGGTTAGGAACGTGGTGAATGCCGTTTCCAGCGCTGCCGCATGGCGCGGTTTGTGATCTTGGTAAGCGACCGTTTCTGACGCCCGCAAGTCCGCGAAATCACCCGCGTCACCAGCACCGGGCAACGCATCAAGCGCGATGCAAGCTGTATTCAAATAACCCCGATGCGAAGGTGAATAAGGACTAATCGCCGCCTGATCCGCATACCCCATTGCATGCAGTGGGTTAATGCCAACGAAATCAGCACCCTGCCCGCCTGCAATCTGTGCGACAGCACCAAGATCAGCAAAATCACCCAGCCCTGCGTTTCGTTCTGACCGTAACCCATACAACGCAAGGTTCATGCCCCAAAGCCGCGTAGCACCGGTCAAATCAGGAACGGATGGCAATGTCTTGGGGGCTGCGATGACAGTGATGACCTCTGTCCGGCCAGATGCCGTTGCAGTTAGCGTATAAATCCCCGGATCAAGCGGCGGCACCGTGATTTGATCATCCGGTTCGCCCGACACAAGAATATCATCACTTTCGTCTAAACGAATATCCCACGCAGCGCCCAATCCAAAGTTTTGCCAAGCCTCAACACCCGCTTCGACGATGATTTCATCCGGAAACCACCGATCATCGCGGTCAAAGCGCAATTGCGCCAGCGACGACTGGATTGCGTCGTCAGTCGATACATCAATCCCGTTGGCCGCCAGCAAGGCACGTTGCGTTTCAGGTGATGTTGGTAATTGTTGGCCTTGAAGATCGTAGAAATGCGGGACGATGCCACAGATATCGGCAAGTGCGGCTAGATCATCCTGCACGGTCATAGCTGTGCCCCATCGGTCTTTTGCACAAAGGCCACGACGGTTTCGCCAGCCACGATGGTGTGCGGCCCTTCCAATTCGCAAAACGCGCCTTGTTCGTTCGCATCCGTATCGATGGCACGGACCCAATGATGATCAGGCTCGGGCAACGGCAGAATTACTTTGCCTGGCTCAGGTGCCCGATTGAAAACGATGAAGACGATGTCACTGTCAGGGGCGTAATCCGGCGCCTCTGCTGAACACCGCAACAACAGGCACAGGTTCGCAAGACCCGGATCGCGCCATTCCAGTGGTTCGCCTGCGAAATCCGTCCACGCCACATCCGGCAGGCCATCTTTGGGGCGGGCTGCACCATGCAGGAACCGGTTTTGTCGCACGCTGAGATGATTCCGCCGGAAGGTCGAGAGGCTTGCCACAAAGGCCAAAAGCTCCGTGTCCGCTGTTTCCCAATCAATCCATCCGATCGGATTGTCTTGGCAATAGGCGTTGTTGTTCCCCTTTTGCGAATTGGCAAATTCGTCTCCGGCTGGGATCATCGGCGTGCCTTGCGACAGAAACAACGTGGCCAGCATGTTGCGCTGCCTGCGGGTTCGGATCAGGCGGATGGCAGGGTCATCTGTTTCACCCTCGACACCGGCATTATCCGAATAATTGGAATGGTGGCCGTCGCGATTATTTTCTGTGTTCGCCTCGTTATGGCGGTGATTGTAACGGGTGGTATCCGCCAGCGTAAAACCGTCGTGCGAGGCCAAAAAGTTGATCGAAGAATCCGCGCGTCGGCCTTTGTGATCAAACTTATCCGCCGATCCTAACAACCGCGCGCCCAGTTCCTGCGCGCTGTGTGCATCCCCCCGCCAATACCTGCGCACGGTGTCGCGGTAGCTGTCGTTCCATTCGTTAAATTCGTGGGGGAACCCGCCCAACTGATACCCGCCGGGGCCAATGTCCCACGGTTCCGCGATCATACGCACATTCGCCAACACTGGGTCCTGACGCAGTGCATCAAAGAAACCACCGCGCACATCAAACCCGTGATCTTCGCGCCCCAATGTCGTGGCCAGATCAAATCGGAACCCGTCGATCCCCATGCATTCGACCCAGAACCGCAAACTATCAAGCACCATGCGCAGCACATACGGATGCGCCACATTCAACGTGTTCCCACACCCGGTATCATTTACGTAATAGCGCGGCTGACCAGCGGTCAGACGATAGTAAGACGCATTATCTAATCCCCGATACGACAGGGTCGGGCCGCGCTGATCGCCTTCGGCGGTATGGTTGTAGACAACATCGAGAATGACCTCGATGCCAGCTGCGTGAAACCGGTCCACCATCTTGCGGAAACCTGCAATGCCGTCGGGGCCAAGATACCGCGGTTCGAGCGCGAAAAACCCGATGGAATTATAGCCCCAGTAATTCGTCAGCCCGCGATCATCGAGAAACTTTTCATCAACAAAGCTATGAACAGGCATCAGTTCGACGGCCTGAACACCTATCGTTTTCAGATGATCAAGCATCTCGTCCGACGCTAGCCCTTCGTAGGTGCCACGGATATTTTCGGAAATGCCCGCATGGGCTTTTGTCGCGCCTTTCGGATGGGCTTCGTAGATCAGGTCACGGTTCGACTTGCGGTGGTGTCCGGGGGGCATACCGGCGAATTGCTTAGGGTCAAAAACCACGGATTTCGGCACATACGGCGCGCTATCACGGCTGTCGAACGACAGATCACACGCCGACGATGTGTCATCATATCCAAGCGTCGCAGGGTGGTTCACCCATGTGCCGTGCAACTGGCGCGCATAGGGATCAAGCAACAGCTTATTGGCGTTGAACCGATGTCCCAATTCCGGCGCATAAGGCCCATGGGCGCGGTACCCGTATAGCGTCCCTATAGGCAAATCATGCAAGTAGCCGTGCCAAACATGTCCGGTGCGTTCCGGCAATGCGATCCGCACCGTTTCACGGCTGCCGTCCGGCGAAAACAGGCACAATTCAATCTTGGTCGCATGCGCAGAAAACACCGCAAAATTGACGCCCGCGCCATCATGAATGGCGCCCAACGTATTGGCTGAGCCACCGGAAAGAGAATAGGCAGTCATGATTAAACCTTAGCTTTCCTGAGCAGCAGTGTAGACGTCCAAATATGCAGCCGCCGACAGGTCCCATCCCACAGGATGACGCATGGCGCGGCGCATCATTGCACCCCAGATTTTCGGTTGTAGGTACAGTGCACAGGCGCGTGCAATCGTGTGCGCAAACATCGTCGATGTAATCGGCGCAAACTGAAATCCGGTTGCGCAATCGGCAAGCAACGCCGCTTCATTCGCGTCGATCACCGTATCAGCCAGCCCACCAGTTCGTGCGACAACTGGCAAGGTGCCATAGCGCAACCCGTAAAGCTGGGTCAGTCCGCAGGGTTCGAACCGCGACGGGATCAAGATCGCATCACTTCCCGCCTGCATCAGATGCGACAGGTCTTCATCGTAGCCAATGATCGTACCGACAGAGCCCGCATAGCGGTTCGACGCATCAATAAACGCACGTTCCAACCCCGGTTCGCCAGAGCCCAAAAGCGCCAGTTTTGCCCCGTGCCCCACCAGATCGTCGAGGCAATCCAGCAACATATCCAACCCCTTTTGCGACGTCATCCGGCTGACAACGCAGAACAATGGGCAGTCGCCATCGGTCAGTCCAAAACGAGACATGACTTCTGCCTTGTTACGCGCCTTGCCCTTCATGGATTTGGCAGAATAGGTCGCAACCAACGCAGGGTCCGTTGCAGGGTTCCAAACGTCCAAATCAATGCCGTTCAGAATACCGCTGAGGTCCGATTGACGCGCCCGCAACAGGCCATCAAGACCCATACCAAAATCCGGTGTGAGCAATTCAGCCGCATACGTGGGGCTAACCGTCGTGACCTTTTGACTTAGCGCGATGCCCGCCTTCAAAAAACTGATTTTACCATAGTATTCTACACCATCGGGCGTGAACATATCAGCGTTCAAACCAAGCGCAGCCAACCGCGTCGCATCAAAAACGCCTTGGAACGCAATGTTGTGGATCGTCATGACCACCGGCGGTGTAGGGCCATCGTGCTGGCGCAAATAGGCAGGCACCAATCCCGCTTGCCAGTCATGCGCGTTAATCACATCCGGCGTCCAATTGTCCAAACAGCCGACGCCAATTTGGGCACCCGCATAAGACAACGCCGCAAACCGCAGATCGTTATCGTGCCAGTCCTGCCCGTCCGGACCCAGATAAATACTGCCCGCGCGATCATACAGATGCGGCGCATCCAGCAACAGCAAATCCAACCCGTCTGCCTGTGCTGCAACGATCCGCGCACGTCCGCCAAACAAATCGTCAAACTGCGCAACTTGGGTACCCGACGCGATATGGTCCGACAGCGCGGGATAAGCGGGGATCAAAACCCGAACGGATACGCCTTCTGCGGCTAGTGCTTTTGGCACCGCGCCGATGACATCGGCCAAGCCACCGGTTTTGATAAACGGCGTACATTCTGAGGCGACAAAAAGCAGGTTCATGTCAGGTGTCCAGCGCGTCAATCATCGGTTGGGTGATCAGGCAAATGCCATTTTCGGTCCGGCGGAAGCGGGCTGCGTCTTCTTTCGCATTTTCGCCCACAACCAGCCCTTCAGGAATGACAACACCGCGATCAAGGATCACATTCGTCAAACGCGCACGCCTGTGGATTTCGGCGTATGGCATGGCGACAACGCCTTCCAACTGCGAATAGGAATGGGTGCGCACACCTGTGAACAGGAAACAGCGGTCCAGCGTGGACCCCGAAATAATGCACCCGCCTGAAACCATCGACGACACAGCATGACCGCGACGCCCCTTTTCGTTGTGGATGAATTTTGCAGGGGCGGTCAGTTCCGAATAGGTCCAGATCGGCCAAGAGTTGTCGTAAAGGTCCAGTTCCGGTTTGAAATCAGTCAAATCAACATTGGCCTGCCAGAACGCATCAACCGTCCCAACGTCGCGCCAATAGGGTTTTTCTTCCAGCCCGGACCGCACACAAGATCGGCTAAACGGATGCGCGACAGCTTTGCCGTTTTTCACGATCTCGGGGATAATATCACCACCAAAATCGTTATTTGAATCGGCGTTTGTCGCGTCTTTTTTCAGAAGCTCACACAGGTATTCCGTTTCGAAAACGTAAATCCCCATGCTGGCGAGCGCCATATCCGGATTCCCCGGCATTGCAGGCGGATCAGCTGGCTTTTCAATGAAATCAAGAATTTGATCGTTGTCGCCAACCTTCATCACACCAAAACCAGCGGCTTCCATGCGCGGCACTTCGATACAGCCAACGGTCACGTCAGCGCCGCTTTCGACATGCTGTTTGATCATGAGAGAATAGTCTTGTTTATAAATATGATCGCCCGCGAGGATCAGGATGTATTTCGGACCATATCCACGAATGATGTCGATATTCTGGGCCACAGCATCAGCCGTCCCCTTGTACCAGTTTTCATTATCCAGCTGCTGCGAAGCAGGCAAAATATCGAGCGATTCATTCCGTTCAGCGCGGAAGAAACTCCAGCCGCGTTGCAGGTGACGGATCAGGGAATGGGCCTTGTATTGGGTGGCGACGCCGATGCGTTTGATGCCGGAATTCACGGCATTCGAAAGAGCGAAATCAATGATCCGACTTTTACCACCAAAGTACATCGCGGGTTTGGCACGGGTGTCCGTCAGCTCGTATAATCGGCTTCCGCGTCCGCCGGCCAAAACAAAGGCCATAGTTTGCTGTGCGAGGCGTTGTGATTCAGTGTCCATTGATAGTTTTCCTCCCTAGTCCTGATGTTGATCGTGCGGGTCAGGATGTCCCGCTGTTGTCCAATTCAAAAAATAATGTCGAAAGCGGCGGTAATGTCAGCGACACAGAATGCTGCCGTCCGGATGCCGCAATCTGTTCGCTATCCGCGTGGCCCATGTTGCCACGGTTGCCACCCCCATAACGGGCCCCATCGGTATTCAGCTTTTCAATCCAACGCCCCGGTGCAGGCACACCAATGCGCCGTCCAGACCGTTCAACGGGGGTAAAGTTGCTGACAACAAGCACCGGCGGCGTGCCATCTTTGCCCTTACGGATCCACGCGAGGATCGATTCCTCTGCGGCGCCTTCTTCGACCCATTCAAACCCTTCCGGCTTGCAATCCAGTTGGTGCAGCGCAGGTGTGTCGCGGAACAAAACGTTCAGATCACGCACCAGATTTTGCACACCGCCATGCAGCGGCGTATCGGTTAGGTGCCAATCAAGGCTCGTGTTGTGGTTCCATTCGACGCCTTGCGCGAATTCACAGCCCATGAACAACAATTTCTTGCCTGGATGCCCCCACATAAACCCATAATAGGCCCGCAGGTTTGCAAATTTTTCGTCGCCCTGCCCCGACATTTTGTCGATCATCGATCCCTTGCCGTGCACCACTTCGTCATGGCTAATCGGCAGCACAAAGTTTTCCGAGAACGCGTAGTGCAGCCCAAATGTCATCTTGTGATGGTGGTATTTACGGTGGATCGGGTCCTGTTCGATGTAAGACAGCGTGTCGTTCATCCAGCCCATGTTCCACTTGAACCCGAAGCCCAGACCGCTGTGATCCACAGGTGCACTGACCCCCGGAAAGGCGGTGGATTCTTCGGCAATCGTCACGATGCCCGGCACTTCGCCGTAGGCCATCGCGTTGGTGCGCCGCAGGAATTCGATCGCTTCCAGGTTCTCGCGACCGCCGTCCTTATTGGGAATCCATTCGCCGTCTTTGCGGGAATAATCACGGTAGAGCATGGACGCCACTGCGTCGACGCGCAGCCCGTCAATGTGGTGTTCACGCAACCAATACAACGCGTTAGCGACCAGATAGTTCGACACTTCAGCGCGACCGTAGTTGTAAACAAGCGTGTTCCAATCGGGATGAAACCCTTCCTTGCGGTCGGCATGTTCATACAGCGGCGTGCCGTCGAATTTGCCAAGACCATGCGCGTCTTCGGGGAAATGTCCCGGCACCCAATCAAGGATCAGACCAAGACCGGCGGCGTGACACGCCTCTACAAAAGCGCGGAATTCTTCAAGCGTGCCGTGCCGGATTGTCGGCGCATACAGACCAACAGGCTGATAGCCCCACGACCCATCAAACGGGAATTCGGAAATCGGCATCAGTTCAAGGTGGGTGAAACCCATATCCTTGGCGTAACTGACCAGTTGTTCAGCATGTTCTTTGTAGGACAGCGGGCGATCATTTTCTTCTGGCACACGCCGCCAAGACCCAAGATGGACTTCGTAAATCGAAATCGGCTGATCAATACGGTGAAGCGCCTCGCGCTTGGACATCCATGTCTGGTCATCCCAAGTGTGCCCATCCAGTTTGCGCACAACAGATGCAGTTTTTGGCGGGTGCTCTGCCCCAAATCCAAACGGATCAGCCTTTTGCGGCAACAGATTGCCATCTGGTCCGATCAGTTCGTATTTATAGGCCTCCCCTTCGCCCAAAGCAGGCATGAAGATTTCCCAAACACCGGTCTGACCACGCCGCCGCATCGGATTGCGCCGTCCGTCCCAGCCGTTGAAATCACCCACAACAGAAACACGTTGCGCATTGGGGGCCCAAACGGCGAAATGCGTGCCAGCGACACCGTCATGATCCATGACATGCGCGCCAAGCACTTTCCAAAGGTCCTGATGCGCACCCTCAGCGATCAGATGTTCGTCCAATTCGCCAAGGACAGGACCAAAGCGATACGGGTCTTCAGCATCCCAAACATGCGGGCCTTTGGTAATCCGCAAACGGTATGCAAACGACATTTTGCGACGGGCCACGACCCCTGCAAAAAGGCCATGTTCCACAGGATCAAGGGACACCACCTTACGACCAGATTTGACGTCGATCACATCAATCGCATCCGCTTCGGGGTGGAACGCTTTGATGGTGACTTTGCCGTCAACGACATGCAGACCCAGAACCGAAAAGGGGTCGGAATGCAGGCCCGACGCGATCCTGCCGGCATCTTCTTTGCTGATCAAATCCGTCATCGTTTTTCCGCCCCGTGTTCGTGATTTCCCGCGATGCGGGACCAGTTATGTGACGGAATGCGCGTTCCAAATGTCCTGCGCATATCCAGAAATCGTACGATCCGATGAGAACCACCCCATGCCTGCGGTATTGGCAGCAGCCATGCGAGTCCAACGGGTTACGTCACTATACACTGCATCAACTTCGCGCTGCTTGGCAAAGTAATTATCAAAATCACAGCTCACGAGGAAATAATCGTTCTCGTACAAATTGTGCAGAATGTCGGAATAGCGATAGCGATCACCGCCCGAAAATACACCAGCAGCGATCTGTCCAAGAACGCGTGACAAACGCGGGCTCGCTTCAATCGCACGACGCGCATACCCGTGATCGGTGCGCTGCGCATCTGCTTCGGCGGCAGTCAGGCCAAACAGGAAGAAATTGTCGTGACCAACATGGTCGCGAATTTCAACGTTCGCCCCATCCAACGTTCCGATTGTCGGGCTACCGTTCAGCGACAGCTTCATATTGCCTGTGCCGGACGCTTCTTTACCGGCGGTCGAGATTTGCTCTGACAAGTCAGAGGCAGGGATCAGGATTTCGGCCATCGAAACGTTGTAGTTCTCAGGGTAGACGACCTGCAACTTATCGCGGGTCACGGGATCATTGTTGATGGTCGCGGCGACATCATTGATCAGATGAATGATCGATTTCGCCAACGCATAACCCGGTGCCGCCTTACCGCCGAACACCTTCACCCGTGGGGTCCAGTCAGCTGTTGGATTGTCGCGAATTTCATTCCACAGCGCGATGGTTTCCAGAATATTCATGTGCTGGCGTTTGTATTCGTGGATACGTTTAATCTGGATGTCGAACATCGCGGATGTATCCAGCGTGACGCCATTCCGATCTTTTAGCCACGCAGCCATCCGGTCCTTGTTGGCGGATTTCGCAGCTCGGAACGCCTCTTGGAAACCGGCATCGTCGATATGCGCGTTCAGGTCTTGCAGTTGCTCCAGATCAGCATGCCATTTCGTGCCAATCGTGTCATTGATCAACCCACGCAAAGCGGGGTTACACGAATACAGCCACCGACGCGGCGTGATCCCGTTTGTCTGATTGATGATCCGGTTCGGATACGCTGTGTTCAGATCGGCAAAAACAGTTTCCTTCACCAATTCGGAATGCAGCGCAGAGACGCCGTTCACCTTATGGGCCATGACAAAAGCCAATTCGCCCATTTTCACGTTGCCATGATCAATGATCCTCACGTCTGATCCGGTTTCTTCCAGATGCCGGTGTTGGATCATCTGAATGATCCGGTGATGCCGCGGCAAGATGCGGGCGAACAGGTCTTCAGGCCAGCTTTCCAACGCTTCGGGCAGTAACGTGTGGTTCGTATAGGCCAGACATTTGCGCGCCAGTTCAATGGCGTCTTTTTCCGGCAACGCGTGCTTGTCGATCAACAACCGGACCAATTCGGGCCCAGCGATGGCGGGGTGCGTATCATTTAACTGGATCGCAACGTGATCCGCCAAATCCGTGATCTGATGACCTTCGGATAGGAACCGGCGCAACAGGTCTTTGATTGATGCTGA
The DNA here is from genome assembly GCA_025141675.1 of Rhodobacteraceae bacterium S2214. NCBI lineage: Bacteria > Pseudomonadati > Pseudomonadota > Alphaproteobacteria > Rhodobacterales > Paracoccaceae > Rhodobacteraceae bacterium S2214. The sequence goes on along the minus strand of CP081165.1, from coordinate 58,835 downwards.
GGTAAAGAAATATTCCTGCTTCAGGCGCAATTCTTTACCGTCTTGAGTCGTATCATCTGGATACAAAACGCGTGAAATCGTCCGTGCGAGCCGTTCCGGTGCGTTCGCACCCACGTAATCACCGCGGTTAAAACTTTCGAGGTCAAACAGCTTCACAGGCTTCGCGGCCCACAAACGCAACGTGTTTGCCCACTGCCCTTTCCAACCAATGACAGGCGTGTCGTAAGCAGACGCCAAAACTGTTTCTGCCGGATGCCAGTTGGCCTTCCCGTCTTCTTCGCTGACATAGCCACCAAAATGGATTTTGTAAGCAACTTCAGGACGTTCAAATTCCCAAACATGACGCTGCGCGAGCCACCCTTCAGCGGATTCCGTCTGCTGACCGTTCTCGAAATGCTGTTCGAACAACCCGTGTTCATACCGGATGCCGTAGCCGTAAGCAGGGATCGCAAGCGTCGCAAGACTGTCCATGAAACAGGCCGCCAACCGACCCAAGCCACCGTTGCCAAGTGCGGCATCGGGTTCGTCCGCGACCACAACTTTGTAGTCCTGACCAAGAGCGGCCATCGCATCAATCGCGGTCTGTTCGACATCAAGGTTAATCGTGACGTCTTCAACCAAACGACCGATCAGGAACTCCATCGAAAGGTAATAAACACGTTTGTGCTGGCCTTCATACGTCTTACGCGTCGACGCAAACCAAGGCTCAACCACCAGATCACGCAGAGCCAATGACAGCGACATGCGCCAGTCATAAACGCTCGCATGTGATGGGTCTTTCCCGATCGACAGCTTCAGGTGGCGGGTTATTTCCGCCTGCAAACTATCTACAGTCACGGTCGGTTGGGTCTGGGCTGTCATCTATCTTAATCTTCCGTTCAGGCGCTCGGGCCATCTACACATTTTTCGTAGAAACGCGCCCGTAAGCTGACCCAAAGACGCGCGTAATTTGTCGAACTGCCGGATGACAGCGAACCACTCTACTTGGTGGTTTTGGCAACTTTGGCTTTCGCCTTCGGCTTTGCTGTTTTCTTTGTTGCAGCGGCACGCGGTTTCGCCGCAGCTTTGCGTGCGGGTTTCGCTTTTGTCTTCGCAACTGGTTGGTTTACTGCGGCAACGGCGCGCAACCAATGTTCCTGATCGCGACCTTCTGGCTGACCTTCTTCAAGCCAGAACAGATATGCTGTTTCACGAATTAGCGCTTCATTTTCAATGATGGCAGTCATTTTTGAATCTCTCATAAAATAGGCTTTGATAGCGCTAACAATACACGAAATGCTGCACCTGCACAATTAACTGCCGTGATAAATGCTGCACTGCGTCAATCCTGCACCGGTGGTTGTTTTTTTTGTGCAGAATCGAAGGGTTAACAGAACCACACATCGGTGTGGCTCTGTCGCTTTTACCTAGCTCGTAATTCGCAGCCCTGTTGCTTTATCGAACGCGTGGGCGAGGTTTGGTTTGATTGTGAAGCCGATGGTTTCGCCTTTGGCTTGGTGGGGTGGCTTTTCGGTTTTGGCGATGAACTCTGTGCCTTGGGCCGTGATCAGGTGGACGAGCGCGTATTCGCCCAGGTTTTCGACCAGTTCGAGTTTGCCTTCGACCACGACGTTCTCTGCGGATGGTGTCAGGTGTTCGGGGCGCAGGCCGACTTGTACGTTGGCATCAGCCGGTTTGCCGAGATGGGCTGCTGCCCCGTCGGTCAGTTCCGCGCCATCGAAGAAGTTCATTTTCGGGCTACCGATGAACTGCGCCACAAAGGCGTTGTCGGGGCGTTCGTACAGATCAATCGGTGATCCGACCTGTTCGATCCGGCCATCGCGCAGCACAACGATTTTGTCGGCCAGTGTCATGGCTTCGACCTGATCGTGGGTCACGTAGATCATCGTGTTGCCAAGGCGTTCATGCAGACGCGCAATTTCCAGACGGGTTTGCACGCGCAGGGCCGCATCAAGGTTGGACAGCGGTTCGTCGAACAAGAACACCTCCGGATCACGCACAATCGCACGACCAATGGCCACACGCTGACGCTGACCACCCGACAGGTTGCGCGGGCTCCGGTCCAGATAATCACCTAGCTGCAGGATTTCTGCGGCAGCTTTCACGCGGCGGTCGATTTCGGCCGGATCGGTCTTGGCCTGCTTCAGACCAAAGGCCATGTTCTTATACACGCTCATATGCGGGTAAAGCGCATAGGTCTGGAACACCATCGCCACGCCACGCTTGGACGCGGCCACATCGTTGACTTCCACATCACCGATCTTCACCGACCCGGATGTGATTTCCTCAAGACCCGCGATCATCCGCAACAGCGTGGATTTCCCGCAGCCCGATGGACCCACAAACACGACAAATTCGCCGTGGTCGATATCCAGATCAACGCCATGCATTACTTGCGTGGCACCATAGCTTTTACGCACGTCGCGCAGTGTCAAACCGGCCATTTTTGCTCCAATTCAGAGATGTCGTGCCGAAGGGTTTCGGCAAATTCAGGGTAAGTTTCAGGAAGATCGCCCCAGAGTTGGCGCGATGTGATAAAGGCGTCCGTGCCCAACATGGCAGACAGATCGTCCCAGCTGGGTTCCACATATTTGAACGGGATTTTGCCCGCCGCCACATGGGTTGCAAACACATGCCAGCTGGCAATCGAACGGATCGCGTTTTTCGGCAAGATGCCCTGTTTCAGGCAGCCTTCCAGCGTGGGGCGGATAAAGATCGGGAACTTCACCATGCCATCCGCACAGATCCGCGCGACCGTATCGCCAATCGCCTGGTTGCTAAACCGCGCGTCGATCTGGTCCAGATAATCCGCCTTCGAGAACGGCAGATCAATGGTGATCGCGGGCAGCACTTCGTCTGCTTCAAAGGCACGGAAGTGGCGGTGCAAATGCGGCACCCGCATCGCCGCATCAAAGGTTTCAACACCTTCCAACGCAGCCAGATAACACAAGGCCGTATGGCCGCCATTCAGCACACGGATTTTGGTTTCCTCGTAAGGATCCACATCCGGCGTCACGGTCACACCCGCCTGCGCCAGATCAGGCATCGGCCCTGCGGCTTTGTCTTGCAAAACCCACTGGATAAAATCTTCGGCCATGATCGGTGACGCGACCTCTGACCCGATCAACTGGGTCAGTTCCACGCCCAATTCAACCGTGCTGCGCGGCGTGATCCGGTCCACCATCGAACAGGGGAACGCCACGTTGTCTGCGACCCAAGCGTGCAACACCGCATCGCCGCAGGCCTCAAGATAAGCCAGCAGATTGCGGTGCAACATCTTGCCGTTCTGACGGATGTTATCACAACACGCGATGGTCAAAGGGGCACCGCCCGCATCCATCCGCGCCTGCAAACCAGCCCGCAGATACCCGTAAACGCTTTGCGTCTGATCACCCGCCATTTCAGCTGCAATGACCGGATCAGCGCGGTTCAGATTACCATTCGGATCGGTGTAATAGCCGCTTTCGGTGACCGTAATCGTCACCAGATGCACGCTACCCCGCGCCAGCAACGCCTCGGATGCTGTCCGGTCCGCGCTCCAGTCTGCAAAATGCACATGCGACCGCACACGGCGCAACGCCACCTGCCCGTCCGGCGAATAGGATTTCAAAAAGTACCCGTCGTGGCGCGCCACATCATCTGCGGCCGCCGCAAAAGACCCGGCTTCCGCACCGCGCAGGTTCACAGCCGCAATACCCCAGTTCAGATCACCGGATTTGTCCATGTAATCATCAATATACATCGCCTGATGCGCCCGATGGAACGCCCCGAACCCCAAATGCACGACACCCACAGCACAGGCTGCGCGGTCATATCCCGTCGCCCCGATTGGGTGCAGAACTGCGCTATTCATGATGTGGTCTCCATTGGTTTAGACAAGTCTTTGCGCGCTGTATCGCGGTACTCTGAAGGGGTCATGCCCTTCATCTTTAGAAAGTGACGGTTGAAGTTCGCCAGATTGCGGAACCCCGCATCAAAGCTGATATCCGAGATCGTCGCATCCGACGCGTACAGCATGCTGCAGGCTTGGCCCACGCGCACAGACGTCAGGAATTCAACGAACTTGTGGCCCGTCACAGATGTAAAATTGCGCGCGAAGGTGGCTTGGGTCATCCCCGCCATTTCAGCCGCATCCCCCACGCTAAAATCGTCTTTGAAGTTGGCCACGATGTGATCCACCACAGCCCCGATCCGCGCGTGTTTACTGCCGCCCTGAACCTGCACCAATTTGGACACCGACAGGACCTTCTTTTCCGCATGCTCATTCAAACGCACAAGGAACCGGATGAACGCCAGAATACGTTCAGGACCTTCGTTATTACGGATCGATTCCATGTGACCGCGCGCAAAGGTCGGATTGAACCCTTCAAATTGCACGCCAGACTGGGCCAGCGTCAGCATCTTGCGGACCTCGCCAAATTCGGGGAACCCTTCGGCCAGCTTTTCAAAGCTTTCATGGCTGAACTGCACCAGCATATCGCGGGTCGCCACAGGTTCGGTCCAAACCTTATCCGTGATCCAGTTATGCGGCAGGTTCGGCCCCGTCAGGAACAGATCACCCGCTTCAAAATCGCCGATGTAATCGCCCACAAACGCCTTGCCGCGTGTCGCCACAACCAGATGCAATTCGTATTCTTCATGGGCATGCCACCGACACAAATCCGTAGGCCATCCATGTTCAAGATAGCGGATCGACCGTGTGGTCCGATCTACTAACTCAATTTTTGGAACCATTATCGACATGATTTATCTCTTTTTTCCAGCCCCGTCGCGTGGCGGCATCTTGCGATCAGACGCCGCCCACAGCCTTACTTCACCGCACCAAAGGTCAGACCCTGCACCAGCTGTTTCTGACAGAACCAGCCCAACACAATGATCGGGGCCACAGCCGCTGTCGATACTGCCGACAGACGTCCAAAGAACAGACCCTCTGGTGCGCGGTTGCCTTCAATCAGCTTCGACAAGGTCGCCGCATCAATCGTGGTCAAACGGACCGTCCAATAGGCTTCGTTCCAGCAGAAGATGAAGGTCAAAAGCGCCGTGGACGCAATGCCACCCCATGCCAGCGGAATAAGGATATCCTTGATTTCGCCCCATGTGCTCACGCCGTCCATCTTGCCCGCTTCAATGATCTCTTTCGGGATTTCCTTGAAGTAGGTGAACAACATCCAGATCACGATCGGCAGGTTGATCAGGCACAACACCAGGATGACAAGGAAGTGCGTGTCAAAGATGCCCAGCATGTTCTTCGTCAGGAAGGTCATCGGATACAAAACAGCCGCCGCTGGCAACATCTTTGTCGACAACATCCACATCAGAATGTCCTTGGTGTGACGGCTTGGATCAAACGCCATCGCATAGGCCGCAGGCACACCCACCACCAGCGCAAACAAAGTCGCAAAGGTCGACGTGATCACCGAATTGGTCGCAAAGCGCCAGTAATCATAGTTCTCCGTCATGTTGGTGTAGTTTTCCAACGTCGGCGTAAACTTGAACAGGAATTCAGGCTTCACTGCATCCGCGTCCGTCTTAAAGCTGGTGAACACCAACCAAAAAATCGGGAAGAAGAAGATCAGCGCCACGATCCAAGCCACAACAGGCCATGCGATCTTGCTAAATTTCGAGGTCTGAGAAACGGTAGCCATTGTCTTTTCTCCTAGTCCATCAACGTCTTGCCGACCATGCGCAGCAAGAAGATGGCGATAATATTGGCCAGAATGACCGCGAAGATACCTGTCGCACTTGCCGCACCGATGTTGTTCGAGGTGAACTCACCGATCAGATAAGGCAGGTTTTTGTTGCCGTTCCCGCGGCTGACAATCTCGATTTCCGCATACAAGGACAGGTGGAAGATCGACTGGATCATCACAACAATCGCAATCGGACGCCCCAGATGCGGCACCGTCAGGTTGATGAACTGCGACCACGCAGACGCCCCATCAAGCGTCGCCGCTTCTTTCTGGCTTTCATCCTCGGACTGCAGCGACGTCATAAAGATCAACACCGCAAACGGAGTCCACTGCCACGTCACCATCATAATGACCGCATAAGCAGAGGTCTGTGTGGCGCGGAAAGAGATCGGTTCCAACACAGGCCACAGGTTAAAGAACCAACCCAACACCGGGAAGTCACGCAACCCGTCGATCATGTTGTTGATCCCGCCAACAGCAATCCCCTGCAAACCCAACACAGGGTCCAAAATCATGTTGATCCACAACACCCCGTTCACCGCTGGCATCACAAAGAACGGCGAGATCAGCAAAACACGGACAATCCCACGCCCCGGGAAGTTCCGATTCACCAAAACCGCAATCCCAAGACCCAAAACAACCGTCAGCACCAAAATGCTGGACACGATCAGCACAGAGTTCTGGATCGCAAACCAAAAATCCTTGGCATTCAGAACATACTGATAGTTCCCGAAGCCCCGCCAGTTGCTGAGCGCCGGTGTCGTCCATTCCGGCCGGATCGTCGAGTTCAGCACATACCGGATAAACGAGAAGTAAAGCGTCATGCTCAGCGGGACCAACATCCACACCAGCAACAGCAAAACAGCTGGCGTTTGTAAGATCCGGGGGAGCGTTCTTTTGGTAGACATAGCTCGGGTCACCTTTTGGGGCAGGGTTTCAATCAAGACAGTGCAAGCAGATCGGGACGGACAGCGACAGATGGGCAGATCGATGCAGGCAGGTCGGGGCAATTCGCAAAAACAGATGATCATTGAGCGCGCAGCGCCACAGCATACGCGGGCGTCGCATCAAAGCAAAATGGTCAATAAATACGGGTGGTAAACGTCTCTTAAGGTCTGGGCCCGACCTCAGCCGGGCCCATCCTATTTCAGCCGAAAGGGTTAGTAGTAACCCGCTTCAGACATGATTGCGTCTGCTGCAGACTGTGCCGCTTCCAGCGCTTCTTCTACAGATTTCGCACCAGACAGGGCCGCTGCGATTTCTTGTGCAACTGCTGTACCCACTTCTGGGAACTCAGGGATCGCTGCAAACTGGACACCAACATATGGCTTGATGTCTGTGGCTTCTGGCGCCGCAGAGTTGATCGCTGCCAATTCAGCGTCTGCAAATGCAGCAGCTGCCTGGAACTCAGGGATCGCATATGTGGATGTACGTGTGCCTGTTGGAACAGAACCCCAACCAAAGTCTGGGTGGTTACCGACAGCTTCGATGTACGCTTTTGATGTCGCCCATTCGATGAATGCTTTGGCTTCATCCGCGTTTTCTGTGCCCGCAGGTACAGCCATCGCCCATGCCCACAACCAGTTCGCGCCCACTGGGTTACCAGCATTCGGAGACTGCGCGTAAGCAACACCGTCTACTTCAAGGAAAGAAGCAGCGATCGTCGCGTCAATCCACAGACCACACTTGCCTTCGTTGTACAAAGCGAGGATCTCGTTGAAGGAGTTCCCTTCAGAACCTGGAGGGCCGTATGTACCCAGCAGATCAACGTAGAAGTTGACAGCTGCATTCCATTCGTCGGAATCAAGCGCTGGCTTCATGTCCGCGTCGAACCATGCACCACCGAAAGAGTTCACCATTGTTGTGACGAACGCCATGTTGTCGCCCCAACCCGGCTTACCGCGCAAACATGCACCGTAAACGCCGTTGTCTGGATCGTGCATCGCAGCAGCAGCCGCCTTCACGTTGTCCCAGCTGTCGTTGTCAGCGATTGTTACGCCAGCAGCGTCTGTCAGGTCTTTACGGTACATCACCATAGAAGATTCACCGTAGAACGGTGCCGCATACAATGTGCCGTCCGCAGACAGACCATTGCGCATCGCTGGCAGCATGTCGTCAACGTCGTAGTCAGCGCCGAACTCAAGCGGTTCGATCCAACCAGCAGCACCCCAAATCGGCGCTTCCTGCATGCCGATGTTGATGATGTCGTACTGACCACCACCAGTTGCCGTATCAGAAGTCACCTGCTCGCGCAGAACGCCTTCTTCCAAAGACACCCAGTTCAAAGCAACACCAGTTTCCTCAGTGTAAGCTTCCGCAACCTTCTGCATGTTGATCATGTGACCGTTGTTCACAATCGCAATCGTCAATTCCTGCGCGTGCCCATCAGCAACCGCAACAGATGACGTCGCAACAACCAAAGACAGCCCTAAAGCCGTATTCATCAAAGATTTCATGTGTTCCTCCCAGAAATCACAGTTTGGATAAGTCTGTGAAGATAGTATGTGCCTGTATCGAAAACTCACCAAGTACAATAACTGCAAAAATACATACAATTTTTACATTTTGGCGCAGCTTAGTACATTTTTCACCCCACTAATCGCTTAACCTGCTGTGGATTATTAATTTGAACACTAAAAAATATGCATCCCGATCATCGAATAATCATGATTCCTGATTGGCGTAGAAGCCAGCAATCGGTACTTTGTGAATTATGTATTGGTCCGCGCGCCGATCATAGAATGACCAACAGCGCCCCGGTCGCAATTGCCCCACATGTGAGAAGGCTGGCAAGGATCGTCATCCGGTACTGCGACTGCGCTTGCACGGCATGACAGTCCATCCGTTTTTGCGTCTTGCGCGACGTATTGGCGGCCGCCCAAAAGATCAGAACGGCCGCGACGATGAAAACAGCCGACACCCCTTTTGCCAGATACGGGTAGGTCGTTTCCTGAAAAAGCGCCCGCAGACCCAGTGCAAGCGCCACGCAGGCCATACCGGTGCGCATCCACCCCGCAAACGTCCGTTCATTGGCCAACATAGTCCGGTCTTCCGCCCAAGCGGTACGCGTTTCGGCAAGATCGTCTGATGATGGGTCTTCGGGTAAATCTGATTTCACCATTGTGGTCACCTATCGTATTGATCTTCACACGCGAAAGCCGGACCACCAACAGGCAGCCCGGCATCTGTCATTTTCATGATTGCATTGGGTCAATGCGGTTTCGGCGTCTGTAGATCTGCCGCCGTCGTTCCCGCAGGTGTCTGCATGGCCTCTTGGGCTGCATCAAGCGCATCACGTCCTTGCGCCATCGCACGATCCATTTCTTCGCTCAGGATTGCTTCGGCTTTATCAACCAGCGCGTCACGATGATCGCCAAAGGTTCTGTCCTCGGTTTCTGTGCGTGGCAGGGACATCGCGACCGCACCGGCGGCGGCGGCAAAACCAGCGCAGATCAACAGCGGATTGGTCTGATAGGCATTTTCGGACGTTTTGACCGCTTTCGCAGCACCGCGTTCGATCCGTTCTTGCGCGTCGATGGCTTTCAATCGGGCCTCAATGATACGGGCGCGGGCAACATCGCTCAGTTCATTCGTCTGATCATAAAGTGTCTCGCGCATCTGGGCTGCGGATTTCTTCACGGTGTCGGCGGCTTTTGCCGCTGTCGCTTTAACCTCTGCCGCGGGGGGCGCTTGACGCGCACCAAGCGCGAGCAATGCAATTCCGGCACCGATCACACCCACGGCAAGCGGGTTTTCCTTGGCGGCTGTCACGGCCTTTTGGGCCAGTTCCGGCGCGGATTTATCCCAGCTTTCGATCATCGCGGATGGCTTAAAACCTTCGGCGATGGATGTCAGCGTCTCTGCGAGGTCGGCACGTTCCTGTGAAATTTCGGCCTCTAGGGCAGCTTGATTAGTCACTGTACGTCTCCTTTAGAATAGTCGTGTCTTTTTGAATGGTCGCGATTGTGTCGTGCGGGACGAGCGACGCGGATTTCAGCATCCGCAGCGCCTTCATGCCGACAACAACAGCGATCAGCAGGGCAATCAGGGCAACCGCGCCAGCCGCTTGGGCGGGGGTCAGCCCCATTTCTACAAATAGCGCGACGGCAGCACCGGTCAGCACTTGCAGGGCAGTCAGTACAAGGACAAGCGCCAGCCCCATCAGGCCAAGGGCGATTGCCACATGGTTCATCCGGTCCGCCATTTCGCTTTTGAGCAGCGCCACCTCTTTACGGAGCAGGGCGTGCACATGGCTCAGAACAGATGAAATTGCGGCGCTCATGTCGCGCGGTGCGGCGTCCGGCTTCATGACGGCACGGACATGTCAGGTGTCGGGATATGGTGCGTGGTCACGTCCGACATTGGCAATTCCGGCTCTGCCCGGTTTGTTGACCGGAAGAAACGGCCAATGGCAAAGCCCGCCAGCGTCGCTGCAGCAACAGAGGCCGCAGGATGACGACGTGCAAACGTGGCCAGATCACGGACAAGATCATTCGGGTCCGTTTGGCGCACGCGGGTCGCGGCGTCCTGCAATGTCGCGGCGGCTGTTTCGACGGCCTGCGTGTGCGGCGCGTCTTGCGTCATCTCGCCGGCGGCAGCACGAAGGCGCGCGGCTTCGCCAGCGATTTTATTCGCAGCATTTGTCTTGACGGCATCCGCTTGCTTTGATGCTTCGGCCTTGGCGTGATCAGTTGCTTTACGTGCGCCTGCTTTTACAGCATTCGCGCCGTCTTTCGCTATTTCGCTACCAGCTTCGGTGATTGATTTTGAATGAGCCATAAGATGTCTCCTTTCAGGTAAATATCTTTGCAAAGAGGGTGACTTAGTTTTCGACAGCGATGGCCGCTTCGGGCTCATCGGCGACCGGCTCCCACACGTATCCCGTGTATGCAGTAAACAGGCCAAATGCGAAGATTAGGCCAACCGCCATCCCGATCAACGGGCCTTTGTGGCGGCGGCTTTGCTTTTCAATGTTCACGTCAGGTGCGGACATGATGTATCTCCTTCTATGCGTTGATAGAGATACTGATCAGTCCGGAAATGGTTCCAAAATAACTGGAAACCTTAGTAATCATGGCTTTCGTTCTCAAATGCAGCAATCGCGAAACGCACCTGCAACGTATAAAGACCGGCCTCGTGCGTGACGTCTTGTTCAGCATCCAGTTTAATCCCGAACGCGCGGATCAGTTTTGACCCGATGCCTGTGCCACGCCCCGCTGTCTCACCCACTGTCGAATTTGACACGCGCAACGTGCACGTCTCTCCATCTTGTTGCAGACTGACAATCAATGTCGGTTTTTCACCTGGTTGGGCTGACATGTATTTAATGGCGTTGGTGATCGCTTCATTGGCAAGCAACGACAGGGCGACGACCTGATCAGGGAACATCCAAACGTCCGCGATGGATTTTTCAAGATTGATCTCGGTGACATCCGGTACGCCGACTTCAACGGAATGCTGGACGGTCCGGTCAACCAGCGACCCAACATTGACCCGCCCTTCGTCTTGGGTCGAATAAAGATCCTTGTGCACATCGGCCAGTGCAGCAATCCGGTCTTGCACACGTTGCAACGTCTCAATTGTCTCGGGCTGTTCGGCATTACGGATCTGCATATTCATGATCGACGCGATCATTTGCAGGTTGTTCTTCACGCGGTGGTGCACTTCTTTCGCAAGCACCTTCTGTTCGCGCACCATCGCTTCAAGACGGGCTTCCTCGCGCAGAATATCATCGGTCAGGTCAACAAAACGTTCCTGAATTTCCAGCAGCTCCGCGGGTGCGCCGCTGCTCAAACCTGTTTCGGGCACGGTACGTGTGACCGCGAACCTGTTCATCTGTTTGCGCAGGACCGCGATGTGTTTGATCACTAACGAATACAGCGCCATCACGGCCACGACGACGGTCGCAATCCACATGATGATCGGAAAGGCACTGGCCGGAATTGGGGATTGCATCGCACCCGCTTCGGTCGTCGCGTCAGGGTCCCAAACCCCGACGATCGTCGTCGGGCTGTCAGCCACAGGGACCACAGTATAGATGTACTTTTCGCCGGTTTGCGCGAAATCGCGGAACGATTGCGCACGGAACTTCGGGAAACGGGTCACGTCAAAATTTTCCGGTAGCAACGTGTCGACCGATTCAAGACTATGCTCGGCGGTCAGAACATCGCCCCTTTCGTTGAACGTAAACAGTTCAACCAAGCCTGACACTGGCAGATCGGACAACGCTTTTTGCTGTGCTAACTTCAACTGCGGGATCGAAACAGAGGTATAGCCGGCGAACACGCCGTTGATCTCGAAGGGGGTGGAAACGATGATCACCGCCGCGTTGCTGCCCTGTGCGACAGGATTCATTTCGACATTGGCGGTCGGGTTTTGCATCCGCTCTGCAAAACCTTCGTAGTTCCCGAATTCCAGCGTTTCCTCGACTGACGAACAGTCCATCACACCATCAAGCGGCATGATCCCTGCAAAACTAAATGAGGGTTCGGTTTGGATGACACCCTGAAGAACCGGCGCACATTCATCTGGGTTTTCGAGCAGATACGGCGCGAGGTTCCCCAACATATTGGCGGCCCCAAACGCGCGCTGGATCAGCAACCGTTCCGCTTGCACCGCTTGGTCTGACAACGCCAACAAAGCAAGTTCAGCGTTTTCGTCAGCAGTCTCAGCTAGGCGTGTGGTCTGGAAAACCGCAATCATACCGATTGGGAATGCAGCGAGACTAAGCATCAAGATTACGCGCGCGCGTAGTCCATGATACCACCGCTTTGGTGCCGCATCCGCCAATTGGGTCATTAGTTTTCCAGAATTATGTCGCGATTAATGACAGCAACTGTCGACTGATCAGTTAGTTCCATGGCACTTTCGCCATCAAGCGACATTAATTCGGTCAATGCAGCACGGGCACGGTTTACGCGGCTTTTGATCGTACCGATAGCGACACCCACGGTGTCTGCGGCTTCTTCATACGAAAACCCCTGGGCCCCCACCAACATCAGTGCTTCACGCTGTTCATCCGGCAGCGTCTCAAAAGCGGTCTTAAAGTCGCGCATCTGAAGACGTCCGTCATGGTCCGGCTTCACCGACAGCGTATCTGTAAACGCGCCATCCTTGTCGGATACTTCGCGTTTCATCTTTTGGTGACGGGTATAATACGTGTTGCGCAGGATCGTAAAAAGCCACGCTTTCATATTGCTGCCCGGTTCAAACGTATCGATCTTGGCCCACGCTTTTACGATCGTATCCTGCATCATATCGTCTGCAAGACTACGGTTGCGGCACAAACTCATCGCGAAACCGCGCAGGTTCGGCATCAAGGAAATCAGCTCTTCCTTCGGATCAGGATGGCTCATTTGCTGTTTCTCTCCTGATCCTGTGCTTTCAACACAGTCAACAGATCAACAATCTCTGTCGGCATATCGCCGCTCGCATAATCGGCGAAAACCTCTTTCAGGTTCTCATCGATATGATGCGCGATGACAGCGTCACGCTTCGGATGTTTGCCTTCAGACATGGAGGTCCTAACTAATTTTTGTGTGCCAATTTGAAACTTACATGGAACAATACCCGTAGTTGGCAGTATTGTTCCAAAGAACTGCAAAAAAGATTGAAAAAATGACGGAAAGTAACACCATGGACAACACGTTCTCGGATCATGTCGCCGCAGAGTTGCCGTACCTACGCCGCTATGCACGCGCATTGACCGGCTCTCAGGGGCGGGGCGACAAGTATGCCGTCGCAACACTTGACGTAATTCTGCGTGACCGCAGCACCGTCGAAGAAGCCCCAACAATCAAGGAAGGCCTATTTCGGTGCTTCCATGCGATCTGGGTGACTTCCGGTCGTCAGCTTAGCATCGAGGACGAAGTTGATGGATTGGTGCGCAAAGCCCAAGACCACCTTGCAGCCCTGACAACAAACGCCCGCGAAGTTTTGTTGTTGAAAACCATCGAAGGGTTCACACGCGAAGAAATCGGCCGGATCATCGAAGCAGATGACACCGAAGTCAGCCAACTCTTGGACATCGCGATTGCAGAAATCGCTGCCAGCTCTTCTGGTGCCGTGATGATTATCGAAGACGAACCGATTATCGCAGCCGATCTCGAAGATATCGTGACAGACTTGGGTCATCGGGTCACAGGCGTGGCGCGGACACGCACCGAAGCCGTCGCACTTGGCAAAGCAGACAAGCCAAGCCTGATCCTTGCAGACATCCAACTGGCGGATAATTCATCCGGTATCGACGCAGTCAACGATCTGCTCGAAGGTCTCGATGTACCAGTCGTGTTCATCACAGCATTCCCAGAACGTCTGCTGACCGGTGATCGTCCGGAACCTGCTTTCCTGATCTCGAAACCGTTCAAGGTCGACCAAGTCCGGTCTGCCGTCAGCCAAGCATTGTTCTTCTCAACAACCGAAACGCTGCACAACTCTTGAGTCCTAAAACAAGAACAGCAAAAAGCCCCCGCGCCATCACGGCGCGGGGGCTTTTTTGTGCAGTGTTATGCCTTGGTCAAAGCACGCAGCATCCATGCGGCTTTTTCGTGAAACGCTGACCGCTCTGTCGCCAAATCTTCAGTGACGGGATCGTTGTTGTCGCCTGCGATTTTGATCAATGCGTGCAAACGATGCGCGATACGTGCGTGGTCGCCTGCCAAATCTTCACACATCTCACCAGCAGACAATGCGCCGTCGCGATCTTGTACAACTGATCCGTCCATGATGGCCGACATCTGTGTCGGGGCCATCTTGCCAAGTGCGCGGATACGTTCGGCCAGCTCATCAGCAGCGCCAAATAGGTTCTCGTACTGGCCTTCGGTCAGGTTGTGGACCGAATAGAACAGTGGACCTTCAACATTCCAATGATAGGCGTGTGTCTTGAACGTCAGGCGGTACGTGTCCGCCAGCACACCGGAAATGGCTTCGGCCAGTGCGTCTTGGTTACGCACGCCGGATGGGACGTCTGTTTCTTCGCCTACGATATTCAATGCCTGTGTCATGGTGTTCTCCTTTCGGGGGTAAATTGGTTTGGGGTCAGATCAGGGGGGCGACTATCTTTTGACGACACGCGCGATCAGGCTAATCACGAACAGCGCCAAGAAAATAAAGAACAGGATTTGCGCAATCCCTGCAGAGGCGCTGGCGATCCCGCCAAATCCAAAAACAGCAGCGATCACTGCAACAACAAGAAAGATAAGTGAGTAATGTAGCATCGGTTCGATCCTTTCGGTTCAGTTACGGTGGCGACGATGTTTGCCGCGCTTGGTGTAGCAACTGGACATTTGGGGGATGGTTCCAATGAATCTGAAATCCTTTAAAAACAGGGCCTTTTGTCGCAACACGTCATTATTTCGGAACCTTATCCGGCGCTGGCGGTTGCTCAGCCAACGCAACATAACAAGACGGAGATACATCATGGAATATGCAGGTATTGGCGGTTTTATTCTTTTGGTCCTGAACGTATGGGCTATCGTTTCAATTATCGGATCAGGTGCCACGACCGGTTCAAAAGTTCTTTGGACACTCGTCGTTCTGATCTTGCCACTGCTGGGCTTTATCGCTTGGTTGGTTGCAGGCCCACGGTCCAGCCGTATGCCAGCCTAACAATTGCGCCGCTTTCGGGCCCGTGAAGGAAACAAACAAATGGGCGATCACCTAGATGCGATTGGTGAGACACAAATCTTTCTAACCGCATCATCTTCCTATCCAGCCCTTGAGCAGCAATTTCTGCAAGCCCGGTCGCACATAGCGGCCGGGTTTCGCGTGTTTGACCCCCGCACCAAACTGCGTTCCGACGCAGGGCGTGCAATTGGGGAAGACTGGTACGATCTGATTGCCCACACGCTGCGGCGTGGCGTGGCGATCCGCATGATCCTGACCGATTTCGACCCTATCGTGCGCCCCGATGATCACCGGATGACGTGGAATGCGGTGCGCCGGTTTATCTCTGCAGGCGAAGCATCCGGCAGGCCCGATCTGTTGCACATCACGCCCGCTATGCACCCCGCCCGCATTGGACGTGGGTCTGCGGCGATGCTTTGGCCCAAGGTCATGCACGAAATCACGAAAGAGGCGCGTCGGCTAAACGCCTTGCCCGCGAATGAAGCCAAGCGCGATCTATCGATGATGCCGCTGCTTGCGCCCTACATGATTGGGGACCACCCAAATCTGCGAGCGAACCGACGCCTTTTGCCCCGGCTCGTGCCAACCACACATCACCAAAAGATAGCGGTCTTTGACGACACGAATGCCTACATCGGCGGGCTCGATCTGGATGAACGGCGGTACGACACACCCGATCACGACAGACCGGGCGAACAGACCTGGCGGGATTGTCAGATCCTAACGTCCGGTTCTATCGCCAACGAAGCAGCCGAACACCTAAACGAACTGCTGGCCGTCACATCTGGAACTGCACCAGCAAAACCCAAACAATCGTTGCTGCGCACACTATCTGCACCACGCACATCAAGCGCGTTCCGCCTGTCCCCCCGCCCTCTCGTCACAGAATTAGAAGCCGCTCACATCGACCAGATCAAAAAAGCGCAGCGCTTTATTTATCTGGAAACCCAGTTTCTGCGCAGTAAACCCATCGCAAAGGCGCTATCAGAGGCAGCGAAAGCAAACCCCGACCTGCAATTGCTTGTCTTACTTCCGGGTGCCCCCGAAGACGTCGCTTTTCACAACAGCACCCGCAGCGATGCGCGGTATGGCGAATACTTGCAGGCCAAATGCATCGACATGATCGTCAAGGCCTTCGGCGATAGGGTCTTTGTCACGTCGCCCGCACAACCACGGCCAGTGACAGATGACAGTCGCGGAACGCTCAAATCCGCGCCACTGATCTATGTGCACTCAAAAGTAGCGATCTTTGATAATACAGCAGCGATTGTGTCATCTGCCAATCTGAACGGGCGTAGCCTGCGCTGGGATACCGAAGTGGGACTGACACTGACCCGCCGAGAAGACGTCGCAAAACTGACCAAGGCTTGTTTTCGGCATTGGCTGCCCGACGATGACGACACAGACCTTTCCAAACAGGTCGCGACGTGGCGCCAGATTGCGCAAGACAACGCACAGACACCGCCCCAAAATCGCGACGGGTTCCTGCTGCCTTATCCCATCGCACCGGCCCGCCGTTTCGGGCGCAACCTACCGGGCGTGCCGGAAGAAATGACCTAAACGACCGCCACTTTGTAGCGGTCGCGCAGGGCCAAGACCCAAACCAGCAATGGGATCGCGATGATCCCGCCGACCGGGCCCCACATCCACAGCCACACGACCAGCGACAGGAACACTAAAAGCGGGTTCACATCCATTGTGCGACCCACCAAGGACGGTGTCACGAACTGCCCTTCGATCATGTTGGCCACAACATAGATCACCGCGGGCGCAAAACTCAGCGGGCCGTCAAACGCAACGATCCCCCCGACCAGCAAACACACGGCAAACATCGGTGGCCCCAGATACAGAATGAAGTTCGCTAAGGCGGCCAGGAAACCCCAAACGATCGGGAAAGGCATGCCCATGATCGCCAACATGACGCTGACCAGCGCACCAAAACTCGCGTTGATGATGGTGATCGTCAGAAAATAGCGCGACACCTGCTTTTCAGCTTCGCGCATATCGCCACCTGTCAGACCGCGATCCAGTTTTTCGATGTAGGCGTAAACTTCGTCGCGCGACAACAAAAAGAAATAGAGCGTACCGATAAAGATCATCACACGGGCGGCATAACCCGGCGCGTATAACAACGCTTCTGTGGCCGAAGGAACAACCACCGTTTCCTCGGTCGGTGCGCCAGCGTTTTCGCTGCCCAACGCATCGGCAACTTCTTCGCCCGCCTCTTCGAGACCACGCAACGCGGACTGAGCCATTTCAACAGTCTCGCGTAATTCATACCAGATCACAGGGGCGCGGTTGATGGCCGTCGTCAAAACAGGTTCAAGTAAGAACAACACCACGGCAATCACCAGCAACGTGATCGCGAGCGTCGAAAACGCACTTAACCCGCGCGGCAATCCAAACCGGTCCATCAAATCGGACACTGGCGATAGAACCACCCCCAAAACAACGGCCAACAAGATCGGTGCAAACAGCGTCGCTGCAAAATTCAGCACCACCATCACCCCCACCACAGCCAGAATCCAGATGGGGACGGCGAACTTTTCGACAAATTGCATGTGAAGGCCTTTCTATTGCTTACAAAGAACTGACGACATGCCATTTCGTTCCAAAACATTGGAACGAAATGCACAGCCTCCAGTTGCTCTATCAATCGAAACGCAAATGAAGGAGACCATGATGAACTGGGATCAAGTACAAGGTGAATGGAAGCAATTCAAAGGCAAAGCTGTTTCGCAGTGGGGCAAATTGACAGACGACGAAGTTGATCAAGTCGCAGGCGACCGCGAACAGCTCGAAGGTCTGATTCAGTCCAAATACGGCAAGACCAAAGAAGAAGTGCGCGAAGAAGTAGACGCATGGATGGCCAAAGCGTCCTAAGACGCGACGGTCATACAGACCAAATAAAAGGGGCTGGATCGTATGATCCGGCCCCTTTTTCGTGGCACAAAGCGTGGCGCGTTTTACATAATCGGACGTTGGACAGCGGGTTCAGGGTCAACCATTCCGATGTCACTCAGTTTATCCAGATCGTTCACCTGCAACACGCCATCAGACCAGACAGCACATTGCATTTCACGCAGCTTGGTCAGCGTCTTGTTGGTGTGAACCAAAGACAACCCCAAGGTGTCTGCAAGATCCTGCTGCTTATATGGAAACGTCATCGCATTATCGGCGACCATCCCAAGCGATTTGCCACGACGGTGGATTTTGACCAGCGCCCAAGCGATTGATTGCAGGGCATCGCGTTGGCCCAATGTGGTGATGGTTTCACCGAGAAAATGTTCATCAACCGCCGCGAGCCATGTCAGCGCGAAAGCCCGTTCTGGGTCCTGCCGAAAGAACGACCACATTTCGGTGCGATCAAAAACGCACAGGGTCATCTTCGTTGTGGCTTCAATCGAATGCCCCATTTCGCCCATCAGGGCGGCCTGCAGTCCTAGAAAATCGCCGGGAAACACAAGGTTCACCACCTGACGACGGCCATTCTGCAATGTCTTGGATCGCAGGCCCATACCCCGCAATGCGGTGTATAACTGCGGGCTGTTTGATCCCTCCAACATTAACGGCGTTCCAGCATCGACGGTCATTTCGCCAACCTTGAAACGCTGCATGGCGCGGACGGCGTCTTTTGTCAGTGGTGCGAACGCATCGCGCCCTCTCAGAGGGCACACTTCACATTTAGTTGTCATGGATATGCCCTTTGCTATGTCACAGTTTAATGCGTCTCGTCGGGACGGATTGCTATGTGATGAACTGACCAACAGGGAATTTGTTTCATGCAAAGTCACGGCGTCATCTATGTAGCCGACCCGATCATGTCACTTGACCTGTCTGAAATGCTGACGTCTGTGTTGCATCCAACGGCGATCGTCCTGCCGCAATCAATCGAAGAAGCAGGCGTCGCGGCCCTGAATGCGGCGTATATCGTGACCGACAAGGCCGGCAGTCTCGCGCTGGCAAGCGTGCAACCGGGCCGCGCCGTTCCACATCTATATGTCGGGGCAACCGATGATTTTCTGTATCTGACCGAAACCTATTTCTGCCTCGAAAAACCGTTTACGAATACGACGGTCTTTGATGCTCTCCAGACTTTGGGCCTGACAGCTTAATCCATTTTGCGCGCAAAATCGCGGACAGTAGCGATGTCTTCAGGATCTTCGATCTCGGCAATAAGCCGATCAAGCAGTGTCGCCAAATGTGCGGACGTCAAATCGTCGGTCTTGACGTAAGCATAGCACTGCCCAAACCCCCGCGAAAAAATCTGATCAAAGGTCACATCTTCCGACCAAACGCGCGTAATCGGGCTTTCCCGAAAACCGCCGTTATAAAGCGACGCGGTCGATTGTGCTGCATACAACCAGTTCAGGCAATTGATCGCCGTGTAAGGATCGTTCACGCCCGGCGACAAAGCGCGGGCGGTCATTTCAACCAGCTGCTGCACGATGAACAACAGGTTCTGGTCCTCCGTCAGGGTCGAACCCACAACAAAGCACCCGCACAGCGTTTCGCTCAATTCTTCTGAAAGGTCTTTTTCAGACCAGACATCCATCACCGCGGTGGACGGACCCACAAAACCACCCACCCCATGGAGGATGTGAACGTGCAGATCATGTTTATCCGCCAGTTCAGTCAACTGTTCGCGGTCATAATTCTGGATATAGCCGCTGCTTGATATCCGCAAAGACTGCGTCGGATCACCCTCCGGACGGACAACATCGTCGGACGTGCCTCTTTCGGGGCGTTCATCAATGGCCGTTTCAATGGCGGCCCGCAGACGTTTGCCCAATCCGGCAGAGATATTCGAAACGTTGATCGTTTCTGGGATGTGGTGGACGTAATAAATCACGGTGATGATCGACACACCCATCAAAAGCATCGAAAGCCCTAATGATAGATGCGGCACGAAAGCTTCAAAGGCAGGATCATCGGCACCATCCCCGCTGTGAATGGCACGCAAAACCATCAAGGCGAACACGAAGGTGCCGAACAGAATGCCAAGGCTCCATTGGGTGCCACGATCCTTCATAAAGTTACCAATCAGACGCGGACCAAAATTGCCCGACGCAAATGACACAGCCACAATCGTCACCGAAAACATCACGCCAGCGACACCCAGCACAGATTGGGCAATCACCGACGCCGTGGATCGGGCGCCGTCCACCTCCGTAGTCTCCCATGCCTCCGGCCAGATGTAGAAAATGGAATCGCGGTTAAGGTCGATCAGCAGCGATATCTGTGATGCGACGACAGCCAATAGGACAAGCACGGTCGGCACAAACCAGTAGCTTGATCTGGTCTGCAAAAACAAATTCTTAACGATTGCGCGCTTACTCATGGTCGCCCCTATTCGGCTTGCGAACAGGCAAAGCACCTTCATCGCGTCACATTACTGTACACGACCTAGCACCGCTCATCTTACGATCAATGGGTTGCGCTAAAACAAGCTCGCGCTCTTGCGACGTCCACAAGTATGGCAAACCTGCCCAGGCTGCGACGTGCTTTCACGCCATTTATGAAATCCGCATGCGCAAAGCGCCCGAAGAAAAAATCTCATCAAATGTATTCCCAACAACACATAAGTTGATCTTAAAAGCCGCGTGAAACGGCTTGTTGCCCGCAATGGACGATCACATTTTCAAAATTGCGCACGAAAGAAATATTCAGCGCGCAGGTAGTATTTAACACAATTTAACTATTGATGCGTTTCGTCTGACCTATCGTCAACAGCACGACAACCACAAATGCACAAATTGTCCGCAACAAACAAAACCCGATGAAATTAGTGGCTTTTTCGTGTCGGCTAGCCGACAGATGGCATCGCAATTTGCAATGAAATGGCGCGGCAGGAACGTCATCCCGCCACTCCATTTTGATATTAAGCGTCTTGGCCCACGTTCTGGCGCTGCGCACCTAATCCTTCGATGGTCAAATCCATGACATCACCGTTTTTCAGATATACTGGCTCTGGTTTGATCCCCATACCAACACCCGGAGGTGTGCCCGTGGAAATCACGTCACCGGGATGCAGCGTGAACAGACCGCTCAGGTGTTCGATAATGTCGGCAACCGTAAAGATCATCGTCGAAGTGTTTCCGGTCTGCATCCGCTTACCGTTCACATCCAACGACATGGCAAGGTTCTGCGGATCTTCAATTTCATCACGCGTCACCAGCCAAGGACCGGTCGGCCCAAAGGTGTCGCAGCTTTTACCTTTTGTCCAAGCCCCGCTTAGTTGCGTTTGAAAGTGCCGTTCGGACACGTCGTTCACGACGCAATACCCCGCAACATAATCCAGCGCGTTTTCCTTGGTCACGTATTTGGCCATCTTACCAATCACGACGCCCAGCTCGACTTCCCAATCGGAATGGGTGGACCCGCGCGGGATTATCACGTCATCATTCGGACCAACGATCGCGGAATTCGCCTTCATGAACAGGATCGGATGCGTCGGAATATCCGCACCGGTTTCAGCCGCGTGATCGGAATAGTTCAAACCGATGCAGCAGAATTTACCAATGTCACCAACACAGGCCCCCAGACGCGGATCCCCGTCCACAGCAGGCAAACTTGCCGGATCAATGTCGCGCAATTTCGCAAGGCTTTCGTCCGACAATGTCGCCCCATTAATGTCGTCAATCACGCCTGACAAATCACGCAGGCCACCGTCGCTGTCCAACATTCCAGGCTTTTCTGAACCCGCAGGACCATAACGTAGTAATTTCATCGTTCTCTCCCTTAGCCGGACCAACCGCCGTCAATAACGTGCGGCTGTCCCGTTATAAATCCGCTTTCGTCGCTGGCCAGATAGACGACCAGCGCCGCAATTTCTTCGGCAGTCGCAACGCGACCCATCGGCTGGCGCGACACAAATGCCTCTAGTGCTGCATCATAGCTGCCCATTTCTTCGCCCAACGCTTTGACCCGTTCGTGCCAGCTTGGGCTTTCAACCGTGCCGGGGCAGATGCAGTTACACCTGATCCCCTGCTTGATGTAATCGACAGCCACCGATTTGGTCATGCCGATCACAGCCGCTTTGGTCGTGCCGTAAATGAACCGGTTCGGGGCGCCAATGATAGATGACAAGGCCGACGACATATTCACAATCGACCCTTTACCGTTTTCCAACATGCCCGGCAGAACAGCCTGCATCATCCGCATCATCGACCGGACATTCAGGTCAAAGGCAAAGTCCCATTCTTCGTCCGTCGCATCCAGAACTGTCCCATGATGCACAAAGCCCGCGCAGTTGAACAAGACATCAGGCTTCGCTGTCGCAACACCGTCTTTGATGCTTGCCGGATCGCAGACGTCCATCACAAACGTCTCGACACCGTCCATGCCAGCCAACGCTGCCTCGTTTATATCGGTTGCGAAAACAGTTGCGCCTTCTGCGGCCATAGCCAGCGCAGACGCGCGGCCAATCCCCTGCCCTGCAGCGGTGACAAGCGCGCGCTTGCCCGTTAGTCTACCCATGATGTCCTCCCAGTTGGGATCAACCCTACACGCTGACAAAAAAGAGTGAATACCATGACACGCATTTTTATCCTCGGTGGGGGCGGCATGATCGGCCAAAAACTGGCGGGTCAACTCTTGGCGGAAGATCCAAACGCAGACATCACACTGCACGACATCGCGTTTCCGCCTAACGGCGTGGCCTGCAAACAGCAGACAGGTGACGTGTCCGACCCCGCAACAATGGCTGCGATCGCGCGGGAAAAATACGACACGATTTACCATCTCGCGTCTATCGTCTCGGGCGAAGCGGAACAGCAATTCACCAAAGGCTGGACCATAAATCTGCACGCGATGATGAACCTGCTCGAAGGGCTGCGCACCGCAGACCACTGCCCACGGATTGTCTTCACATCCTCAATCGCAGTGTTCGGCGGCCCCTACCCCGACGTGATCACAGACGACTATCTGCAATCCCCGCAAACCAGCTACGGGGCACAAAAACTGGCGTGCGAAGTCCTACTCCAAGACTATTCCCGTAAAGGGTTTGTCGACGGCATTTCGCTGCGACTACCCACGATCTGCGTGCGCCCCGGCAAACCAAACCTTGCTGCGTCATCGTTCTTTTCGGGGATCATCAGGGAACCCCTGAACGGACAAGAGGCAATACTGCCCGTCGACGACAGTACGCGCCACTGGTTCGCGTCACCTCGTGCGGCGGCAGGATTCCTGATCCACGCAAGCCAACTGGATACGACAAAACTCAACGGGCGACGCGCGCTGAATTTACCTGGGATCAGCTGCACAGTGGCTGAACAAATCGAAGCATTGCGCGACATCGCAGGACAGGACGCCGTTGACCTTATCAAGCACGTCCACGATCCGGACGTCGCCAAAATCGTCGCAGGTTGGCCGCGCAACTTCGCACCATATCGCGCGAAAGAGCTAGGGTTCAAAGCCGAAACCAGCTTTGCCGACATCATCAAAACCTACATTGCCGAAGACATGCCCCAAAAATGACGAAGGGCCGCGCAAACGCGCGACCCTCAATTTCGTTATGTTCGTGTTCTTAGTTGGCTGGCGTCAGAACAGTATCAATCGTGTGGATGATCCCGTTTGATGCTTCAATCACGTCGCCCAAAAGAATGGCGTCTTCAATCGTGCCAATATCGGTTGAAATCATCGGCATGTCTGACCGCATATCAATCAACAGATCAGCGCCTTCCAACGTGTCCACCTGCATGATCGCATCATCAACAAACACGGTACCGGTTGTGTAACCTTCTGGGGCGCCCACATCTTCGGCAACCTCACCTGTGCTGAAGTCAATCAGCGCGGGCACAACGTGTGCAGATACCAAAGACCGCAATTCGTCTTGGTTTTCCGGCATCAACAAACGTTCAACGGTGCCTTCCGGCAGGGCCGCAAAAGCCGCATCTGTTGGTGCGAAAATCGTAAAGCGGTACTCCGGCGTGGACAGGTAATCAACCAGACCAGCGGCATCAGCTGCGGCGACCAATGTTGTGAAAACCGGGGAACCGGCGGCATTTTCGACAACATTCAAATCCGCGTCGGCGGAAGCCGTTCCAGCGAATGCAGTCACAGTCAGTGCAGCAAAGGTCGTCTTTACAGCGTTCATCATATCAAATCTCCAAATGTGCCCCGCAGGGCGATTAGATGAAGAACGGCAAACCCGACAAAAGGTTCAGATTTTACACAACTAATTTGCAAAACCGCGCATCTTAGCCTCTAAAAACAGGCCCCGTCGACGTTCCGACGACCAGCTCTGCTTCCAGCAATTTATGCTGCGGCGGGCTGTCGGGATCGCCAATTTGATCCACCAGAATACGGGCGATCTGGCGGCCTGCTTCGCGCACGGACGACCGGACTGCGGTAAAGATCGGTACGGTTTGGCGATTGCTGAGGTAGGACAAATCATCGTCGTAGGCGATCAGCGACACCTCGCGGCCCAGCGTCAGTCCGGCCTCTTGCACAGCGCGGCGCGCACCAATCGCGGAAATCACGGACGACATCAGGAACGCGGTCGGCGGGGTTGGCAACGCCAGCATGGCCCGCACCGCGTCATACCCGTTTGCTTCGGTCATCTCGCCGCTGGTCATATAGGTCGGGTTCGGGGTCAGGTCGCGCGCCGTCAATGCAGCTTCAAAACCAGCGCGGCGTCGGAACGCAAAATCCATCGTTTCGTCGCCGTTAACCAGACCAATCCGTTCGTGGCCCAAATCCAACAGGAACTGACCCGCCCGTTCAAACGCACGTTTGTTGTTCACATCGACCCAAGCGTAAGGCGTGGTCACATCCGTCGCGCGACCATGCACCACAAACGGCATCCCGATTTCGCGCAGCAACGCGATCCGGTCATCGTTCATCAGCGGGGCCTGCAACACGATACCATCAACCGCGCCCTCGGATTGCAAACGTCGGAACAACGATGCTTCCTGATCTGCGTCCGTAACGGTCAACGACAGGCTGTAGCCCAACGCGCCGCTTGTCTCTGTCACGCCCGCAACGAAGTCCCCGAAGATCGGGTTTACCAACTGATCCTTGTTCGATGACGACAGCACATGGCCGATATTGAACGACCGGCCAGTGGCCAACGCGCGGGCCCGTTTGTTGGGCTGGTAATTGAATTTCACCGCAGCATCGGACACGCGTTGACGGGTTTCTGCGCTCACCTCGGGATAGCCACCTAAAGCGCGACTGACCGTCGTGGGCGACAACCCTAGCCGTCCAGAGAGTTCTTTCAGGTTCATCTATTTCACCAAAGCGCTTTCAATCATCGCTCGACACTGGGCAATAAAAACACAGGGGTCAACGCATTTTTTGAT
Source organism: Rhodobacteraceae bacterium S2214 (assembly GCA_025141675.1). Classification (NCBI taxonomy): domain Bacteria; kingdom Pseudomonadati; phylum Pseudomonadota; class Alphaproteobacteria; order Rhodobacterales; family Paracoccaceae; species Rhodobacteraceae bacterium S2214. Next base: position 33,217 of record CP081165.1, on the reverse strand, counting down.
CAGATAGCCAAAGTATGACCCATGTATACTTGAAAAAATCTATTGACATACCCACCGGAATCGCACCTTTTAGCGGCATTCAAAACGCTTTGGTTAGCCACATTGGGAGATGTAGCAATTGAACAACCAAACGTTCACAAGGGAGAGATGAATGAAATCCGCACTTTATGCAGGAACCGCGCTTGTTGCTTTGACAGCATCTGCCGCTTCCGCTGAACAAATCACTGTTTTCGGCACGTGGCTCAGCCCGGAAGCCGAAATCGTTGAAGAAATCTTTGACATCTTTGAAGAACGCACAGGCCACGAAGTGTCCTACGTCGGCTCTGACAGCTTCGAACAGCAGGTTCTGATCGACGCCGAAGCAGGTTCCGCGCCAAACATTTCCATTTTCCCGCAGCCGGGCCTTGCGGCAGACATGGCGTCCCGTGGGTTCCTGACACCACTGAAAGACGGCTCTGCCGACTGGATTCGCGACAACTATGCAGCTGGTCAGTCTTGGGTTGATCTGGGCACATATGCTGACGAAAACGGCGAAGATCAGCTGTACGGCATGTTCTTCCGCGTCGATCTGAAGTCCCTCGTTTGGTATTCACCAGAGAACTTCGAAGACGCTGGCTATGAAATCCCACAGTCCATGGAAGAGCTGATCGCGCTTTCTGACCAGATCGTCGCAGACGGCGGCACACCTTGGTGTATCGGTTTGGGATCAGGTGCTGCGACAGGGTGGCCTGCGACTGACTGGGTCGAAGACATGATGCTGCGCACACAGCCGCCAGCAATCTACGACCAATGGGTTTCCAATGAACTGCCATTCGACGCACCAGAAGTTGTTGGCGCAATCGAAGCCTTCGGTCAGTTTGCACTGAACGACGACTATGTGGCCGGTGGGGCGGGTGCAGTTGCATCCACAGACTTCCGCGACAGCCCCAAAGGCCTGTTTGACAGCCCACCACAGTGCTACATGCACCGTCAGGCGTCCTTCATTCCTGCGTTCTTCCCTGAAGGCACAGTTGTTGGCGAAGATGCAGACTTCTTCTACTTCCCAGCATATGAAGCAGCCGATCTTGGCAAGCCAGTTTTGGGCGCGGGCACATTGTTTGCCATCACAAACCCATCAGACGGCGCACAGGAACTCATCGAATTCCTGCGTGATCCAGCAGCACACGAAGTGTGGATGGGTTACGGCGGCTTCCTGACACCACACAAGGACGTCGATCCAGCGAAATTCCAAGACGACACATCCCGTGCGTTGAACGAAGTTCTGCTAAACGCGACAACATTCCGCTTTGACGGCTCTGACCTGATGCCGGGCGCTGTTGGTGCAGGGTCTTTCTGGACAGGCATGGTTGACTACGCTGGCGGCAAAGACGCAGCCGAAGTCGCAGCTGGCATTCAGTCCTCTTGGCCTGAGTAAGACGATCACCACTCACGCGCTGGCCGGTCCCTATCGGCCAGCGCACCCCGATTTTTCACGAAAAATCATCCAGATTTTCTAGAAAATTCGCAGTCCCTCGAAAGGTTTTGCAATGCATCCTGCCCTCCTCGGTTTGACGACGGTGATCCTCGGTGTGGGTGGCTGTCTGTTGTATTTCATCGGATCGAACATGATCCTCGACAAGGTCATCTTTCCGCAAAAAGCCGGTGATCAGGGCCGCAACATCAACCGCGCCAACATGATCCGCCCTTGGCTGTTCCTTTTTCCGGCCATGTTCGCGCTTGGCCTCTACCTTGGATATCCCGTGATCGAGACGCTGCGGCTGTCTCTCACCTCCCGTGCCGCTGACGGGGCCTTTGTGGGCCTCGATAACTACAACAAAATGTTCGGCGACGCCAAGTTTTGGGAAGCCATGCGCAACAACATGCTGTGGCTGATCATCGTGCCCGCCGCGTCCACCGCATTTGGCCTGCTCGCCGCCCAGCTGACCGACCGTATCCGCTGGGGGAACATCGCCAAGTCGCTGATCTTTATGCCCATGGCGATTTCCTTTGTCGGCGCGTCCGTGATCTTCAAACTGGTCTATGACACCCGCCCTGTGGATCAGGAACAGATCGGTATCCTCAACGCGATCTGGCTGAAATTCGACGGCGGCCTCGGGTCCATCTTGATGCTGAAAATCTTCCCAGCGTTCATCCTGCTCGGCTTTGCAGCACTCGTGGCCTACGCGATCAAAGCAGTGCTTTCACCGCTGAAAAACCAGCACATCCAAGAGAACAGCATCTTCAAAGTCCTGCGCATCGCAGGCGCGTTGATCGGCGCATACCTTGTCGTCAAATCATTCCTCTCGATCATTGCGCTGTTCACCACGACGCTCACATATGGCGAACCGCAAACATGGCTGACCATCCCCTTCTGGAATTCGTTCTTCCTGATGGTCGTGTTGATCTGGATCCAAACTGGCTTTGCCATGGTCATCCTGTCGGCGGCCCTGCGCGGCGTGCCCGAAGAAACAGTCGAGGCCGCAATCGTCGATGGCGCAAACCCGTTCGAGGTCTTTTTCAAGATCAAAGTCCCGCAGATCATGGGCACCATCGTTGTAGTCTGGACCACCATCACGCTTGTCGTGCTCAAGGTGTTCGACATCGTCTACGCCATGACAAACGGGCAGTGGGAAACGCAGGTTCTAGCGAACTACATGTTCGACAAGCTGTTCCGCGCAAATGACTGGGGTGTCGGCTCCGCATCCGCAATCATCATCATGTTGCTCGTGTCCCCGATCCTGATCTGGAACGTTTACAACGCCCGTAAAGAAATGAAGGAACGCTAGGATGTCATCCATCGCAGGCACCAAATCATCCCTCACTTGGGCGGTTCACATCTCAACTGCGCTGCTTGTCGCGTTGTGGTTGTTCCCAACCGTCGGGCTTCTGGTTTCATCCTTCCGGACAGCGGACCAAATCTCTGGCTCAGGCTGGTGGAACGCCATGTTCCCATCCGTCCAAAACGTCGTCATTCGCGCCGCAGACCCCGACGATTTCCGCGAACAGCGCGGTGATCTCTATGTCGTCGAAGGCAATCTATTCGACGGCGAAGGCGAAGCTGTGATCTCTGTCTGGGGAACATCATCCCGCGCTATCGACGTGAATAAAGCAGGTGAAACCGCAGACCTTGGCGACGGCGAAAGCTTCACTTTGCAAGCCAACGGCGACTACGTCTGGTCCGGCAACGACGACCAAATCTCGGGCCGTGCGCAACGTGTCTTTGCGACGGCCAAAGCACCACCCAAATTCACGCTCGGCAACTACGCCCAAGTCCTTTTCTCGGGCAGCAGCACCGACGGCATGGCAAAGGCGTTCTTTAACACCTTCACCGTGACGATCCCCGCAACCATCATCCCGATCATGATCGCGGCCTTTGCGGCTTACGCATTGGCGTGGATGGATTTTCCGGGTCGCGCGCTGCTGATCGCCATTGTCGTGGGCCTGCTCGTGGTGCCACTACAACTCGCCCTCATTCCCCTTTTGAAACTGCACCTGAACATCGGGATCGGCAAAGGATATCTGGGGGTTTGGATGGCGCATACCGGCTTTGGGCTTCCGCTCGCGATCTATTTGCTTCGCAACTACATGATCGGCCTGCCGCGTGACATTATCGAAAACGCCAAAGTGGACGGCGCAACCGATTTCCAGATTTTCACAAAGATCGTGTTGCCGCTGTCCTTCCCTGCACTCGCCTCTTTCGGCATCTTCCAGTTCCTGTGGACATGGAATGACCTGCTCGTGGCTAAGGTGTTCCTGATCGACGCGACAGGCGAAACAACTGTTATGACCAACCAGATCGTTGAACTGCTTGGCACACGCGGCGGCAACTGGGAAATCCTTGCGACTGCTGCCTTCGTGTCGATCGCTGTCCCGCTGGTTGTCTTCTTCTCAATGCAACGCTTCTTGGTACGCGGCCTGCTCGCCGGTTCCGTGAAGTAAGACCCCGAATTTCAGAGACTAACTATGACGAAAATGGAAAAACTGACCGTGACAAATTCCTTTACCAAAGACCCAGATTGGTGGCGCGGCGCGGTCATTTACCAAATCTATCCGCGCAGCTTTCAAGACAGCAACGGCACAGGCACGGGCGACCTAAAAGGCATCGCCAACCGCCTGCCGCACATCGCAAACTTGGGCGCGGACGCGATCTGGATTTCGCCGTTCTTCAAATCTCCGATGGCCGATTTTGGCTATGACGTCAGCGATTATTGCGACGTGGACCCGATGTTCGGCACGCTCGCTGACTTCGATTACATGATCGAAACGGCGCATAACCTCGGCTTGAAGGTGATGATCGACCTCGTGTTGTCTCACACATCCGACAAACACGCATGGTTCGAAGAATCCCGCATCAGCCGCGACAACAACCGCCACGACTGGTACGTCTGGTCCGATCCGAAGCCGGACGGCACGCCGCCAAATAACTGGCTGTCGATCTTTGGCGGCTCGGCATGGCAATGGGACGCGCGGCGCGAACAATATTACCTCCACAATTTCCTAACATCGCAGCCTGATTTGAACTTCCACACGCCAGCGGTCCAAGACGCATTGCTTGACGTGGCGCATTTCTGGCTAGAACGCGGCGTCGACGGTTTCCGGCTCGATACGATCAACTTCTACGTCCACGACGACCAACTGCGCGATAACCCTGCCCTGCCAGCGGACAAACGAAATTCGACCATCGCGCCGTCCGTGAACCCCTATAACCACCAAGAACACCTGTATTCCAAGAACCGCCCCGAAAACTTCGCCTTCCTGCGCAAACTACGGGCAGTCATGGATAAATACGGCGCAGCGGCCGTCGGCGAAGTCGGCGACGCGCAACGCGGGCTGGAAATCATGGGCGAATATACCGCCGGCGATGATCTTATGCAGATGTGCTACGCGTTCGAATTCCTCGCGGCCAACCAACCCACCGCCGCCCGCATCGTCGAAGTCCTGCAAAAGGTCGACGACGTCGCCGCAGACGGCTGGGCCTGCTGGGCATTCTCAAACCACGACGTTGTCCGCCACGTTTCACGCTGGAACCTATCAGACGCAGCAACGCGGACCATGGCGACCCTGATCATGTGCCTGCGCGGATCAGTCTGCATCTACCAAGGCGAAGAACTGGGTCTGACCGAAGCGGACGTCGCATTCGAAGACCTGCAAGACCCCTACGGCATCGAATTCTGGCCCGAATTCAAAGGCCGCGACGGATGCCGGACCCCTATGGTCTGGGAAAACAGCAACCAAAACGGCGGCTTTTCTGAAGCCACACCTTGGTTGCCTGTGTCCGACGCCCATCTTCAGAACAACGTTGCCACCCAAACCGACGATCCCGACGCGATGCTGCACCACTACAAATCGGCGATTGCCCTGCGCCACGCCCACCCTGCCCTCGCGTCCGGCACGCATGACAACCTGACCAACACGGGCGACGTGCTGCATTTCACCCGCGAACATGATGGCGAAACGATCTTCTGCGCCTTCAACCTCTCTGATGGTCCCGCCACGATCACCTTGCCCGCAGGCAATTGGGCACAGATCGGGCAAGACCTGCACAGCGCCGATGTCTCCGGCAAAACCGTCACGCTTGGCCCTTGGCAACCTTGCCTGGCACTACGTACTTCATAAGGAAACACCGCAATGGCTGATCTCAAACTCACGGATGTTGAAAAGACCTACGGCGGCGCGGTTAATGTGCTGAACCACATCGATCTGGACATCAAAAAGGGTGAACTCATCGTCTTTGTTGGGCCGTCAGGTTGCGGAAAATCGACCCTATTGCGGATGATTGCGGGCTTGGAAAGCATTACGGGCGGCACATTGGAAATCGACGGCGAAGTCGTGAACAACGTACCCCCCGCCCAACGCGGCATCGCGATGGTGTTCCAATCCTACGCGCTCTACCCGCACATGACCGTGCGCGATAACATGGCGTTTGCGTTGAAACTGGCCAAGAAACCGCAAGCGGAAATTGACGCCGCTATCGATAAGGCCGCTAAGATCCTACAGCTCGGCGACTATCTCGACCGTTTGCCAAAGGCGCTGTCGGGTGGACAACGGCAACGTGTTGCAATCGGGCGGTCCATTGTGCGCGACCCAAAGGTCTACCTGTTCGACGAACCGCTTTCCAATCTCGATGCCGGCCTGCGCGTCGCGACACGGATCGAGATCGCGCAGCTCAAGGAATCCATGCCCGACAGCACTATGATCTACGTGACCCACGATCAGGTCGAGGCGATGACGCTGGCCACCCGCATCGTTGTGCTGGCAAACAAGGGCATCGCGCAGGTCGGCACGCCGCTCGAACTTTATGAACGGCCAGAAAACGAATTTGTGGCGCAGTTCATCGGGTCACCGTCCATGAACCTCCTCCCCGGCAAAATCGTCGAAACTGGAGATATCACCACCGTCGCGCTCGACGGAGGCGGCACAGCACGCTCTGCCGTGCCGACACAAGCGGCGGACAAGGGCCTGCAGGTCAACGTCGGCGTCCGCCCCGAGGACATGGTCATCACCGACAGCGACCCGCTTTACACCGGCACCGTGAAGTTTTCCGAAGCCTTGGGCGAAGTCACCCTGCTCTACTTCGATGCGGTGGGTGAAGAAGCGTCGGTTATAGCGAAACTACCGGGCATCCACACCGATACGCGCGGCAACACGCTGCAGTTCAATGCAGACCCGAAAAAGGTGCAAATCTTCCATAACGGCAAATCGCTCTACTATCGCTAGGGCACCGGACCTCGGTTTCTTTGGGGTTTTCTAAATCCCGGGGGTCAGGGGGCTGGCCCCCTAGAATCCTTGCATCAAGAAATCCACAGCATCGGTTATCTGTGCGGCCTCGTCGCGCAGGTCGCCCACACATGCTTTCAACGCAGCCCGTGGAACAGCGGCCATATATTGCGTGACCAACACATGTTGAGCACCGCCAATATCAAAAACAGGGTTCAGCCGCCGTGCAGGCGGCGGTGCGTCGTCGATTGGCATCAGCGGCACAGTGATCCGCGTGTTCAGCGCGTCCAGTAGATCCGCTTGCACATCAACGACATAGCCAGCGACGCCGCTGACCTCATACACATCAAACCGCGCCACTAGAACTGGCGGAACTTATCTAACGGCAGGCCCTGCGCCTCGACATAGGCATTGCTGCCCGCGATGGCCGCTTGGTTCTCGGCCAGCCACTGTGCGCCCTTTGCAGCAGCCACAGCGGCGCGCAGGCCCTCCTCCGCAGCACGCGACAGGTTCACGTCCAATGCACGGGCTTCGTCCAGTAATGAACGGTCCAGCGACAGGTTTGTGGGTTTACGTGTTTGAATATTCATAAGGCATAATACCAAACATGAGCTATGCGCGTCAATCATGCGCATGACGACGATACAGCCTTGTTAGAGACTAATGTTGAACAACGATCTTCGCGACACTCGGATCAATTCGGCGCAAAATAACCAGCAATCGTGCCGATAGATTCGTCGCGACGTACGTAGCGTGGAACCGCGATGGGGCCATCACAGTCAACTGACCTGCCTCATATCCGACGACCGTCAGCTTCTCGACCCACGCAGCAAATCCAGCCTCGTCTTGTGCATGGAACACAGACTGCGCCTCTGCCCACAACGTGCCGTCGTTCACTGGTGCCGCAACAGGACGCAGTGGAACAACATTCGCAGCAACGGGATCTTCGCTCTGCCCGGGCTGAACACGCGCCACGAAATCCGGACCAATCGCAGCCCACGCGGGTTTCGTATCCATCATAATCTGATCAAGCGCGATCCCGTGCATCGCCACCCTGCCCCGCGCCGCTGCGCGTTTTTCCACGAGCCAGCCAAAACTGCGCAGCTTCGCCATCTCGCGTTTCACAGTCCGCGTATCAACGTCCCAAAGCTTCGCGATCTCGGCTTGGCCCATCGTCAATTCGTCGCGCTGCCAATTATACCGCGTCGTGATCAGGGCCATTAGCCGCATGATCAATCGCTGCTTATGCTTGTCCTGACGCAATCCATGCGCCAACATCGCTGAGAGAATATCGTATTTCTTCGTCGCGGCGTCACGCCCGACGGGTTTCATCACCAACACGATTGGTGTCTCCTGCTCTGCGACCGCCGTTAGGTCGTTTCTTATATCGTGGGATCTTGTGTCCCCTTGGACCGGTCCCTGACGTTTGCCAACGCTGATCCGGTGATTGGATGTATTTGCGTCCGAAGCGTCGATTCTGTCAAGGGATTTATCCACAGGACGTGCAAAGCGATCTTACTCTTACCCAAATATTTATATTTGAATCAGGTATATTGGTAATGGGGGACATCTAGGGTGTCACCCTATCGAAGTCTTTTGTCACCCCAATGATGCAGTCTCTAACTTGGGTGTCCCCTCAATTTGGGCTTCGCGGCGGTATCGCGGATCACTCGTTGAGTCCGATTCTCTCCATGCTCCGATTCGCTAGCAAACGTTGGGGCTTCGTCCCTTTTCGACGTTTTGCAGTTTTCAGTAAAAACCATTTTACGAATTGTGCAAATTCAGCGTAAATACGGAATACGCAGTTTTTTACGTCCCGAAGAAGGCCGACACCATGTTTACCCACGAAGATCTGGCAAACCTCCAGTCCAAATCCCTGAAGATGCAAAGCTTCATCCGGCAGCAGACATTCTCGCCCGAGAATGAAAAGTCGCTCCGCCGTTTCTCCAGCTGGGAGGTGTCAGAGCTGATCTTCAAGATCAATCAATCTACCTTCCGTGGCCGCCTTGCCGCTGAACCCGACCTTCCCGGTGGAGAGGTGGAACCTGATGGTCGCCAAAGATGGTTTAGCCTTGATGAGATCAACGAACTGCGGCGCAAGATGAAGATTAACCGCAAGTCGCTGATGCCCAAGCGCCCTGCTGGCAAGCGCGCGTTTCGCGTGGCGATTGCGAACTTCAAAGGGGGCGCCGGTAAATCGACCGTTGCCCTTCATCTTGCCCACGCTTCCGCGCTCGACGGTTACCGCGTGCTTTGCGTCGACTTCGATCCGCAAGCCACGTTGTCGCATTCGATGGGCCTGAACGACGTTGCCGAAGATCACACCGTTTGGGGCATCATGGCCCGCGATCTTGTGCGTGAAACTGACCGGATGAATAACGCCGTGCAAGGTGCGGAAAGCGGGACCGCCCTGCCCCAGCGCCGCATCCCGTCCAGCATTCGTGACATGGGTCTCGACACGCTGCGCGTCACCGACTTTATCAAACCGACTGCTTGGCCCACCATCGACGTGATCCCCAGTTGCGCCAACGCCGCCTTCGTGGAATTTGCGTCGGCCCAGTACCGCCACTTGAATCCTGAATGGACGTTCTTCGCGGCGGTGTCTCGTTACCTCGATAGCTTACCGGACGATGCCTATGATCTCATCGTTTTCGATTGCCCGCCGGCGATTGGCTACCAGTCGATGAACGCAGTCTTCGCGGCGGACATGCTTTATGTGCCATCTGGCCCCGGCTACTGGGAATACGACAGCACTACGTCATTCATTGGCCAGCTTTCCGAAGCCTTGGGCGATCTGACTGAAGGCTTCGGCGCGAAGCTTCCCGCTGGTAAAACGTCGCTGCCGAAGTCATTCGCCAACATCAAATTCCTGATGACCCGCTATGAACCTGGCAACGATTTGCACCGCGCGATGTATGATGCATTCCGAAAGGTTTTTGGCGAACACTTGGCCGAACACCCGATTGAAATGACGCGTGCTGTGGAGCAATCCGGTCGCTTCCTCAGTTCGGTCTATGAAATCGACTACCGCGATATGACACGCGAAACTTGGCGCCGGGCCCGCGATACGTTCGATCGGGCCTACCTTGAATTCAAGGACAACGTTTTGGCCGCGTGGGATGAATTGGAGGATGACCAATGAGCAAGAAACGCCGTGTCTTTGACATCGACCTGCCTGACGATCCGATAGCTGATGATCAGACCTTCCCCGCGGGGAAGGTTTCAAATAATGAAACCAAAAGGCGTGGTCCTATGGCCGCCGCGATCACGGAAAACGCTGACAGTGTGCGTGATCGGACGGAAGTCGAAGCGCAGATCAGAGCCGAGAACGACAAGCTCGCGCATGAACATGTGCGGTTGAAGCGGCTTGGGTTGATCACGGATTTGATCCCGCTCGATCAGATCGAAACCTATAAGCTGACGCGCGACAGATCGCCGGGCGATGATTTCGAACTGAAGGAACTGGTCACGTCGATCAAGGATATCGGGCTGTCGAACCCAATCCGGGTAGAACCGCGCGCCGATGGCAAGTTCGAACTGGTTCAAGGGTTCCGCAGGCTCGCCGCGTACAAAGCGTTGTTGGCAGAGACAAATGATGCGGACACTTACGGCAGCATTCCGGCGGCGATCTTTGCGCAGGGCGAAACGTTAGAGACATTGTATCGCCGCATGGTGGACGAGAACCTTGTGCGCAAAGATATCTCTTTCGCCGAGATGGCGAAGCTTGCGATTTCTTACGCTGCTGATCCTGATACCGAAGTACATGACGCGGACAAAGCCGTCGCTGCGCTGTTCCAATCAGCCAGCTATCAGAAGCGCAGTTATATCCGGACCTTTATCAAATTGATCGAACCATTGTGGAAGGACCTGCGTTTTGCGGAGGATATCCCGCGTGCGCTTGGCGTTGCGGTGGCCCAGCAGATTGAAGATGTCCCTGGAACGGTGCGCGCGATTCAGGCCGAATTGAAGGATTGGGATAACCGATCTGTCGCGGATGAATTGGACGTGTTGCGCCGTTTCACTGGCGGGCAAGAGGCGGCGAAACCACGCAGTTCCACGAAACCGAAGCCCGCGCCAGCAGGTGCGGTCAAAGCCAAAACATCGTTCCAAATGCGCAGACCGCAGGGGCAGGTCAAATGTGTCGCTGGGGCAGGGCGGTTAGAGATCAGGTTGGATAAGGATTTCTCGACTGTTGATCGCCGCAAGCTGGAAATGGCGGTGCAGGCGCTGCTTGATAAGCTCGATTGAGTTTCAACATATGAAACCTTCCCCGCGGGGAAGGTTTTTTCGTTAGTGCCTAAGAATAGGCCCTAAACCGCATAATAGAGACGTAGTAAGGTCATTCCGATGTCATATATCTTTCCTCCATCACCTGTTCAGACACTGCCGATTGTCGGTACTGACCTGCTTTTTCCAGTGCGTCGCATCTTCTGTGTGGGTCGCAATTACGTCGCTCACGCCACCGAAATGGGCGGTGAAGTCGACCGTGAAGCGCCGTGGTATTTTACCAAATCTCCCACGGCTTTGGCGCAAAGCGGGCGGACGCTACCCTACCCGCAGGGCACCCAAAACTTCCATCACGAGATTGAATTTGTCGCGGCTCTTGATGAAGACGCTGCGGTCTTTGGCTACGCCTGCGGGCTTGATATGACCCGCCGCGATCTGCAGCAGGTCGGCAAAGATAACCGCCGACCATGGGATCTTGGTAAGGACCTTGAGAACGGTGCGGTGATCGGGGCGATCACCCCTGCCGAGGCATTCGGTGAGATCGCTGATCAGGCTATTATGCTGGAAGTGAATGGCGTCCGTAAACAGACGGGGCTGCTGTCCGAAATGGTGTGGTCTGTGCCCGAAATCATCGCGCATCTGTCGGGCTATTATCACCTTGGGGCGGGCGATATCATCATGACTGGCACGCCGTCTGGGGTTGGACCTGTGGGCGTGGGTGACGTGTTGCATGGTGCCGTTGATGGGCTGGCACCGGTGGATATGACGCTGGTGTAATCGGATGATTCGCGCGGAATTCAGTCCAACCACTAGAAAAGTTGCCTAGAAACAGTGGATTTTATAGCGTATTTATTAATGTATGCATAAAATACCTGTCATGTCTTGATTACTAGCAAATAAACGGGCTAGCCTTTGTCCACCGTGTGGGAGCGCGGTGAGGAGAAGGATCGGAACGACCTCTCTGAAAACTTTTGTATTGATTTTGGTAAAGCTTTCGAACCAATTTGATGCATAACAAAGTGAAGCCCGATGATTTGGTCGCTTATCGGTGCAGTCAAAATGACCATTTGGCCTCGCGGTCATTCCTAGGGAGGAAAACAATGAAAACGACACTGACAGTTGCAGCCTTGGGCGCAACAATGCTGACGTCTGCTGTGCAGGCGCAAGACACCATCGAAATGACATCCGCCTTCGGGTCGAACCTGCCAATCCTCGGTACGGCTGGCGTCGACTTTGTTTCAAAGATCAACAGCATCTCAAGCGAAGTGCAATTCGAACACTTCGATCCGGGCAAGCTGGTGCCAACGCTCGAAGCACTGGACGCTGTGTCCAACGGGTCCGTCGACGCGGCCTATACAACATCCGGCTATTGGCAGGGTAAGATCACATCCGCATCGCTGTTCGCGGCTGTGCCATTCGGCCCAGAAGCGGGCGAATTCCTTGGCTGGATTCTGTACGACGACGGTGCCGACCTGTGGCAAGGCATGTACGACAACGCGGGTTACGACGTGAAGGTTCTGCCGTGCGGGATCATCGCGCCGGAAACATCCGGTTGGTTTAAGAACGAAATCAATTCCGCGGCTGACCTTGAAGGTCTGAACATGCGCTTCTTTGGCCTTGGTGCGGAAGTGATGCAGCGTTTGGGAGTTTCCACATCACTGCTTGCTGGTGGTGACATCTTCCCGGCGTTGGAACGCGGTGCGATTGACGCGACTGAATTCTCCATGCCGCTGATTGATGCCCGTTTGGGTTTCTATAAGATCGCGCAGTACAACTATTTCCCTGGCTGGCACCAGCCATCCACATTGTTCGAACTGCTGGTCAACATCGACGTTTGGGATGACATGTCCGAAACAGCACAAAACCAGATCGAAGTGGCTTGCTTGGCCAACATCACCACTAACTTTGCGGAAGGTGAAGCCAAGAACTTTGATGCGATGGTCGATAACGTTGAAAACAACGGCGTGACGGTCAAGCAGTGGGATCCAGAAATGCTCGACCTGTTCGAAAGCAACTGGAATGAAATCGCACAAGAACTGGCTGCAGAAGACGAATATTTTGCGACTGTTTGGGCTGACCTGTCAGAGTACCGTGAAGGGTACAAAAACTGGGCCACAAACATCTACCTGCCACGCGACCGGTAAACCGCGTTTCAGAGTCTAAATAAGGGCGGCGGCATCATGTATTGGTGCCGCCGTCGTCTCGGGCAGGGGAGAGCAAGAGCAGATGACAGACACGAATACACCACTTAGCGTCGAAGAGGTTCTCGCGATCAGCGACCCGGGCGACGTGAACCGCGAAAGCCACACCAAAATCGACCGGTTCGTGATCAACGTCGGCAATGTCATCGCGTGGGCATTCCCGCTGTTGATGGTTGCAATCGTGGCACAAGTTTTGTTGCGCGCGAACGGGCATAACCAAGCATGGTTGGACGACTTGCAATGGTGGATTTACGGCGTCGCCATGTTGGCCGCGTTTGGCTATGCGATCACCACGTCAAGCCACGTGCGCGTGGACATTTTCCACCAGAATTATTCCGACACAAAGAAGGCCAAGATCGAGGCGGCGGCAATCGGCTGGCTTCTCTTGCCGTTTATCGCGCTGATGACTGACGTGATGTCCCATTACGCATGGGCGTCTATCGAGTCAGGCGAAGGGTCAAGCAGCCCGAATGGCCTTCATAGGCTCTATATCCTGAAAACATCGCTGCCGTTTTTGTTCGCGCTGGCATGGCTTGCAGGCTATTCCACATTCAAGAAAAACCTCGCCGTTTTCAGCAACACGGGTCTTGCCAAACAGTTGATCTGGTTGTTCCCAACGGCCGTTTTCATGGGATGGCGGTTCATTCATTACATTCTGTACTGGGTGATTTTCTTCACCGACGATGAAATCCGCGCGCGCCGCATCACCCGCGAGTACGAGATTTTCGAATATGCGATGTACATCTCATTGGCGATTGTCGTCGCCTTAATCGTCATCGGTCTTGTGACCTCGCGCCGGAAAGGTGACGTGTAATGCAGTTGCTATCGTTGATATCATTTTTGGACCTGAACCAATGGATGGTTCTGGCCATGTTTGGCGTGTTCATCGTCATGCTGTTTCGCGGGATTCCGGTGGCTTTTGCCCTTGTTGGTGTCTCATTGGTGTTCATCATCATCGCAATTTTCATCCTTGATCCGAACCGCGATGCGATCCGGGAATATATCGCCTTTGATGATACGCGGATCGAATATCGCAAGCTGTTCGCGAACTCTGGTCGGTTCTTTGGCGGGACGATCCAGAACCCTGTTCTGGTCGCATTGCCGATGTTTATCTTCATGGGGCTGATGCTGGATCAATCCGGTGTGGCGCAGAGGATGATGCAGTCGATGCAGGTGCTGTTTGGCGCGTTGCGCGGCGGGCTTGCCCTGTCGGTAATGTTGATCGGGATCATCCTGGCCGCATCCACTGGCGTCATCGGCGCGTCGGTTGTTTTGCTGGGTGTGATGGGCCTGCCGACGATGACAGCGCAGGGCTATTCGAAGGAAGTTGCGACCGGCACGATCGCTGCTTCTGGCACATTAGGAATCTTGATTCCGCCGTCGATCATGTTGGTGATCATGTCGGATCAGCTGGCGATTTCGCTGGGTGATTTGTTCATGGGGGCGCTGTTCCCGGGGCTGTTGCTAGGCGGTTTGTATATCACGTTCCTGATCATCTACGGATTAGTGAAGCCTGACGCCATGCCATTGCCGCAAAACCGTGAACCCGTGACGATGAAGGTGGTTGGTGACGTGGCCTTATCGGTCGTGCCGCCACTTGCGCTGATTTTGCTTGTGTTAGGGTCGATATTTGTCGGTTTCGCCACCCCGACCGAAGCATCCGGTCTGGGTGCGATGGGGGCAATGTTGCTGGCGATTATGAACCGCAAACTGACGGGTCGCACGTTTCTGGATGTGATGCGGCAGACGTTGAACACGGCGGGTTACATCGTGGGGATTTTCATCGCCGCGAACTTCTTTGCCTACGTGCTGCGTCTGTACGGCGGTGACGAGATTATCGAACATATGATCCTTGGCTCGTCTGATAACCCACAGGTCGTTGTGTTCTTTATCTTGCTGCTGATCTTTGCGCTTGGATTCTTGCTAGACTGGATCGAGATTACGTTGATCATCATGCCGTTGATGCTGCCGGTGATCTTGGGTCTTGGTCTGGATATCAACGGCTATGGTGTGATCGACAGCCCAGAAGTTGTCTGGTTCGCGATCCTTGTGGCGGTGACGTTGCAGACGTCGTTCCTGACCCCGCCTGTTGGCTTTGCGTTGTTTTACCTGAAAGGCGTTTGTCCGCCGGGTGTCACGTTGGGCCATATTTACCGCGGTGTGATCCCGTTTGTGCTGTTGCAGTTGTTCGGCTTGTTCTTGGTGTTTGAATTCCCCGCACTTGTCACTTGGCTGCCAGCCGTGGCTTATGGAAACTAGTTAACTGGAGTTTTCAATATGCCTCTGCGCCCCCTGAACATAGACCCTAACAAGTGTTTTATCGGGGGGGCGTGGGTTAACGCGCTTGGTGGTGGTACGCTTGATCTGATGAACCCGTCGGATGGGTCTGTTCTGTGCCAAATTGCGCGTGGCGATGCCGTCGATATTGATCGCGCTGTTGGTGCCGCTGATGCGGCATTGGCGGGGGAATGGGGGCAGGCGACTGCTGCGGAACGGGGCAGGGTGCTGGCAAAAATTGGCAGGCTTGTGCTCGAGAACATCGACGAATTGGCCACGTTAGAGTCTATGGATGTCGGTAAGCCGCTGACGCAGGCGCGTGCTGATGTGGTGGCGTTGGCGCGTTACATGGAGTTTTACGGTGGTGCTGCTGACAAGGTGCACGGCGAAACGATCCCGTATCTGGATGGCTACACGGTCTATACGCTGCGCGAACCGCATGGTGTGACCGGCCATATCATCCCGTGGAACTACCCGATGCAGATCATTGGCCGTTCCGTTGGTGCCGCGCTGGCAATGGGCAACGCCTGCGTCTTGAAGCCCGCAGAAGAGGCATGTTTGACCGCACTCGCCTTTGCCGAAATCGCACGCCAGGCAGGGCTGCCGGACGGCGCGTTGAATGTGGTGCCGGGGTTGGGCGCAGAGTCGGGATCGGCGCTGACCAAACACCCGCGGGTGCGCCATATCTCTTTCACAGGCTCTGTTGGCGTGGGCAAATTGATCCAAGAAGTCGCGGCTGCACATGTGGTGCCAGTGACGTTGGAACTGGGCGGGAAATCGCCGCAATTGGTTTTTGACGATGCTGACGTCGACGCCGCTTTGCCGTTCTTGGTGAATGCGGGAATTCAGAATGCTGGGCAGACATGTTCGGCGTCTTCACGGATTTTGGCGCATCGTTCGCGCTTTGATGAAGTCGTGATGAAGATGGCCGCGCAGTACCGCGATTTGCGGGCGGGGCCTGCGTTGGATGATCATCATGTCGGGCCGCTGGTGTCGATGCGGCAGAAGGAGATCGTCGATGGTTTTGTCGCCAAAGGCCACGATCTTGAAATCGCCGCACGTGGCGAGATTGTTGACGGCGCGCCAAATGGTGGCGCCTATGTGACGCCGACGTTGTTTGCTGATGTGGACCCCGGACATACGCTGGCGCAGGACGAGATTTTCGGACCCGTGCAGGTGATCATTCCGTTTGAGGATGAAGCGGAGGCTGTGGCGATTGCGAATGGCACCGACTTTGGTTTGGTCGCCTCTGTCTGGTCGCAGAACGGGGCGCGTCAGATGCGGCTGGCGAAGCAATTGCGCGCTGGTCAGGTGTTCCTGAATAACTACGGGGCAGGGGGCGGGGTTGAGTTGCCGTTTGGAGGCACGGGCCTTTCGGGACATGGACGCGAAAAGGGGTTCGAAGCCCTGTATGGATTTTCAACATTAAAGACGGTGGCGGCATATCATGGGTGATAGATTGAACGGCAAGGTCGCGATTGTGACTGGTGGCGCGTCGGGGTTTGGTGCGGGGATTGTCGCGAAGTTTTTGGCAGAGGGTGCCAAGGTTATGATCGCCGATCTGAATATCGACGGTGTTGCGGGCGAGGCTGTGAAGACCAATGTTGCGGTTAACGATGACGTCGCTGCGATGGTTAAACAGACACTAAAGGTGTTCGGTAGGGTCGATATCTTGGTTAACAACGCAGGTACGACCCATCTGCCTGCGCCGATGGAAGACGTGGCCGAGGATGATTTTGATAAGGTATTCGCGGTCAATTGTAAGTCGGTTTACCTGACCGCAAAACACATGGTTCCATTGTTCAAAACCCAAGGATCGGGCTGCATTTTGAACGTTGCATCGACCGCAGGCGTGTCACCCCGTCCGCGGTTGAATTGGTACAACGCCAGCAAGGGATGGATGAACAACGCGACCAAAGGCATGGCTGTAGAGCTCGCCCCCGAAGGCATCCGCGTGAACGCGATCAACCCTGTTGCGGGGGACACGCCGTTGCTGAAATCGTTCATGGGTGGCGACACGCCGGAGATACGCGCAAAGTTCTTGTCGACGATCCCGATGGGTCGCTTTTCGACGCCTGAAGATATGGGGAACGCGGCCTGTTATCTGTGTTCGGACGAGGCGAGCATGGTGACGGGCGTTTGCATGGAAGTGGACGGCGGGCGCTGTATCTAGGCCCGCCGCGCAATTCGGTTAGTCAGCCCAAGGGCCGTGGTGGTCTTTGCCGTCGACGCCGAATTTCGCAAAGCCGTGACGCCCGAAATAATCGCGCTGGCCTTGGATCATGTTCGCTGTGCCGCGCTTGGTACGCATGGCGTCGAAATAGGTGATGCCGGATGACAGCGCGGGCATCGCGACACCGCCCAATGCACCTGCGGCGACGACTTCGCGCAAGGCTTGGTGGTTGGCTTTCAGGTAGTCCGCGAAGACCGGTGCGAACATCAAGTTGCGGTCCGGATTTTCGCCCAAGGCCGTCGCCATATCGTCGAGCATCGCGGACCGGATGATGCAGCCCGCCCGCCAATTTTGCGCAATCGCGGGCAGGGGCAGGGACCAGCCGTAGCTGTCGGACGCAGCTTCAATCATGGTGAAGCCCTGCGCGTAGCATAGCACTTTCCCAGCGATCAGCGCCTGTTCGAGTTGGTCGAGCGTGATGGAGTCGATTTTCTGCGGGGCAGTGCCGAACAGGTCTTCGCCAGCGGCGCGTTCGTCCATGCGCGACGACAGGTTGCGGGCGACAACGGCAGCTTCGATCGCTGGGATCGGTGCGGCGAGGTGCTGTGCCTCGATTGCGGTCCAGCGGCCGGTGCCTTTTTGGCCTGCTGCGTCAACGATGATGTCGAGCATGGCCTTGCCGGATGCCGGATCAGTCGCTTTTGCGACCTCGCCCGAAATTTCGATCAGATAGGACGCGAGCGGGCCTTCGTTCCAGCGGGCGAATGTTGCGCCGATGTCCGCAGCAGACATGCCCATGCCGTCGCGCATCACGCCGTAAACTTCGGCGATCATCTGCATGTCGGCGTATTCGATGCCGTTGTGCACGGCTTTGACAAAATGGCCTGCGCCCTCTTCGCCCATGTAGGTCGCGCATGGTTCGTCTTGGAATTTGGCGCTGATGGCTTTGAGGATGTGTTCGACACGGTCCCAATATTCGCGCTTGCCGCCGCCCATGATGGCCGGACCGAAACGCGCACCTTCTTCGCCGCCCGACACACCGATGCCGAGGAACGGTGCCGTTGCTTCGCGGGCGCGGCGGTTGGTGTCGTGGAATAATGCGTTACCTGCGTCGATGATCAGGTCGTCGTCATCAAGAAGGGGACGCAAGGCCGCGATCTGTTGATCGACCGGATCGCCAGCGGGCACCATCAGGATGATCGCGCGCGGTTTGGCAATCGCCGCAACGAAGTCTTCCAGCGTTTCGGTTGGCGTAATTTTGGCTGCAAGTTCGCCTGCGGTCGCGTGGAATTCATTGGTGACTGATGTGGTCCGGTTAAAAACCGCGATGTCAAAGCCGTTGTCAGCGATGTTCGATGCGAGTGCGGCACCCATTGTGCCAAGGCCGATCAGGCCGATTTCTGCGGTGCTCATGATGGGACATATCCGTGTGAGGGCAAGACTGTAGGCAACGGTATACAACACAGGGCGGCGGGGTCCACCGAAACCCCTTGGGATACTCTCAACCGTCCGAAAAAGGTTAACGTAAGGTCCATGATTGGGGTGACGCAGGGGTGCACCGCCTGCAACTCAATTACCAATTGTGCCTGTTTTCTCTTGATCGCCCGAATTGAACATGTTTCGTTTACCGCAAATTAAGAAATGCTTTTCCGTGGGGGGTGCCGTGTTAAGTTCGTTTGTGAAGCCAAAAAGCTATTGCATGACCAAAAGTGCGTGCTTTGACGTGATATCGCCGCGTAGAGCGTTTTCTCAAACGGAACTGACATGGCGGGCATGCGAGGCCTTAACGCCATTTGCCGCACCTTCAGATTTTTCACAGTCTTAATATTTTGACACTTGTTACCGAGATGGACATTCACATGCATACGCAATCCAAAGCCAGCCCGACAGAAAACGTTCAAACCGGTGTCCGCCAGCGCAGCCTGCGCAAACATTGCCGCATCGGCCGCGCGACAGAGCTTGTCTTTGTTTTGGCGACAGGGGCGGCGTTGGTGATTGGCGGCAGTGGTTCGGTTCATGCTGCAGAACTGACTTGGGATAATGGCGGCGGCGGCCCCCTGACAATCAATGTGACGCCATCCGGGAACTGGAGTGACAGCTTTTGGTCTCTTGTTACAAGAGACGGCGCGGGCGACATCACCGCGATTACCGATGGTCAGAGTTTTGCAGACGGTGACTTTGCGATTTTCGATACGGTTGGTGGCAGTGGGGCGGCGGTTGTTACTATCGATGGCAGTAATGTTAAGCCAATCGGCCTGCGGTTTGATATCGGCGGATATACAATTGCCGGCGGCGTTAATATGGGTGGTGGCTTTTATGGTATCGATACTGGCGGTGACCCGCTGTCGTTTGATGTGACGACTGACGGACATGTCGCGATCGTGTCTGCGCCGATTGATACTGGTGATGGTATGATGCCGGAAACGTTCGGTGTGATCACAGTGAATGGTGCAGGTGGTGAAGGTGAACTGCAACTGACCGGCGACAACTCTGCAAATGAGGGCGTCTTGGCGGTTGAAGGCGGTGAGCTGAACCTAGGCGGTAACTACGGCGGTGCGATTAATGTGGCGTCGGGTGCGACGCTTGACGCTGATAGCGGTCAAGTTGGCGGGCTAGTGACAAGCAGCGGTATTGTCCAAATTGGCGGTGCGAACTTGTCGATGGGCGTTGCAGTGACCACGGGCAGCGTCACGGTCGATGGCGCCGCGACGGTTGGAAGCACAGGAATTACGAACTCTGCGGACGGCACTGTGGTTGTCGACGCTGCAGGGTCTTTGACTGGTGACGTTGTGAACAGTGGCACCAGTACTGTTACAAACAACGGGTCGATTACAGGTAGCGTTACCAACTCTGGTACAGGTACGACGACCAACTCTGGCACGATTCTTGGTGACATCGTTGTTTCAGCTGGCGGGTTCAACGCTGCATCTGGGTCTGTTAACCTGGACGACGATATAGCGGTGAGCGGTGGTACGTTGACTGCTGCAGGCGGTACATTTGGGGCGGAGACTGCGCTGGGGAGTGGCGTAGCGGATGATATGGCGACGTTCACTGTCACGAACGGCGGTACGCTTGATGTTACCGCCGATACAACTGCTGCGCAGGTCAACAACACAGGCGCGATTGTAACGGTTCAGTCCGGCGCGAATTTGACTTCTAATCTGACAAGTTTCGATAACGGTATGGGGACCGCATCGTCGACGACGATTGATGGGACGCTGACGGGTAATCTTGATGTGCAGGGTGGCGCGGTTGGTGTCACGGGTACTGTGACGGATACGTCTGTTGCGGTCACTGGCGGGACCCTGACATCAACTGGCGGTACGTTTGAAAACGGTGGAACGACCAATACGGTTGCTGTGAACGGTGGTACGTTTGCTGTTGCCGCTGGCGGCACTGCGGGTACGACGACAGCGAATGTGACAGTGGCGACCGGTGGTCTGACCATTGCCGAAGACGAGACTTTGGCGGGCACGGTCGACCTAAATGGTGCTGGTACTGTCTCAAACGCCGGTATCATTGACGATGGAAATGGCGCTGCGGCAACGATGGTGACAGTGTCCGACGGCACTTTCACAAATGAAGCCACAGGTGACGTTGTTGGTGTAACCGTTGCTTCGGGAACCGGCGCGATCGTTGCGGAGGGTGGGTCGTTTAGCGGTGGGCTGGTTCTGAACGGTGATAGTACTTTGACTGTGAACGCGGCAACGACGGCTGCGATTACCAATAACAGTACGCAGACACTCACCTTATCCAGCGCCAATGGCATCACAGGCGACTTTACCCAGCAAGCTGGCCAGACCGATAACGCGGCTGATATTACTGGTGGGCTGTCGGTGACAGGTGGTACGTTTAACCACAATACTGACGGTTCGATCTCTGGGGCTGCGACGGCCACGTCCGGCAATCTGAACGCAAATGGCGGGTCTTTCGATGGCGGTTTGACTGTCAGTGGCACCACAGTTTTTGATATTACGGCAGACACGACTGGCGATATCACGAACGGTACCGCGGGTAATGCTGATGGTATCACCTTCGAGATTGATAACGGGCTGACCGTGACAGGTGACGTGACTGCTGAAGGCACGAACGGGATTATCAATCATAATGGCACGATCACGGACGCGCTGGATGTAAACGGTGGCACTGTGAATGCGACGGGTACCGTACAGGGGGCCACAACTGTTGATGGTGGTGACTTGAATTCAACTGGCGCGACATTCGCAGCGGTTGACGTGACAAGCGGTACTTTTGATGTGCTGGCTACGCCAAATGGAACAACAACTGCCAACGTGAGCGTTGACGCAGGCGCGGTTACGATCGCCGCGACCGAGACTTTGTCCGGTACTGTTGCGCTGGTGAATAACGGCGCGGGTGCTAGCGGTGGTACTGTTGTGAACAGCGGTACGATTGGCGATGACGTGACTGTTGCCGATGGGACGTTTACGAACAGCGCTGGTGCAGCAGTTACCGGTGAGACAACCGTCACAGATGGTTTGCTGGTTGCGAACGGCGGTGCCTTCAACGGTGGTCTTGTCGTTCAGGGCGGCACCATCAATCTGAATGCAAGCACTGTTGGTGATGTGACCAATGATGGTGTGGTCGGGTTGTCGGTTGCTGGTCCTGTGACGTTGACTGGTGATTTCACACAGGAAGACGGGACAACCGCACTGAGCGGGACGATCGACGGAACGCTGACCGCAACGGGCGGCGAGTTGACCAACAACGGTATCATCACAGGCCAGACCACGATTTCCGGCACGGGTGTTGTGAATGCGAATGGTGGTACCTTTGAAACAGACGGAGCGCTGACGCCAGATATTAATCTGACTGGTGGTACGCTGAACGTCGATGCGTCTACTGTGGCTGATGTCACTAATGACGGTGGCGTTGTGGCAATTGATGCGGGGCAGCAATTGACGGGTGCTTTTGCCAGCTCCGACGATAGTGCCACGACGACTGTTGATGGTCAGATTGTCGGTAACGTGACGCTGAGCGACGGGGCGGTGACGTTGGAGACAGGCGCTGGTAATCCGACGCCTGCAGCTGGCGTGCTCGGGGTCGGTGTAACCGGAAACGTAATTGCATCCTCCGGTACGTTGACAATGGAAGACGACACTGGTGTCGGCGGAGGCATTGCCTTGAGTGGTGATGCGGGTCTTGTGGTGAACGGTGATGTGACCGTTGGCCTTGGTATTGTGAATGGGAGTTCGACAACGCTGAACCTGACAGGTGGTCACACCGTGACGAGCGACCTGACGGTGAATGCTGGGACAACGAACAACACAAATACGATTGCCGGTGATGTTGTGGTTTCGGGCGGTACGCTGAGCAACCAAACTGGTGGTAAGATTCTGGATGACAACGTTGTTGTTTCGTCCGGAGAGCTGGATGCCGATGGTGGTACATTCCGGACTGCGGCGGATACTGCGAATTCAACTGTCGCCGTCAGCGGTACAGGTACACTGGATGTGAACGGAGCGACTGCGTTCACCACCGTCACGAACACCGGCGGTACGGTGCGCGTTGATACGTCGACCGGTGGTGGTTTGACTGCGACGGTTGCAAATACAAGCGGGACGTTGGCGAACAACGGGACTGTGACTGGCCAAGTGACCAACACAGGTACTGTGACTGCGAACGGTACGTTTACCCAAGAAGTCCTGAACAACGGCGGTACCATGAGGGTCACCGGCAATTCGACTGCCGATGTGGACAACAATGGTGGTGATCTGGTTGTGAACACAGGCCGGACGTTGACGGGTGACGTTGATAACCGCAACGCAAATTCCTCTGTCACGGTCAATGGCACCGGGACAATCGACGGCGACATTCTTTTGTCTGCGGGATCAGTTGTCAGCACAGGTACACTGGACGGGACGGTCGCTGTATCGGGCTCAGGTTTGCTGGATGAAAACGGCGGAACGGTCACAGGTGTTGTGACTCAGACGGGCGGTACGATTGCCGCAAACGGGTCTACCTTTAATCAGACTGTTCTGAACAACGCAGGCACGATGACTGTGACGGGTGCCACAACTGCTGATGTGAACAGCAACGGTGGTGATCTGTCCATTACGGGCGGCACGATGACAGGTGACGTGACTGTGTCGAACGCTGCGTCGACAGTGACAAACAGCGGTACACTGAATGGTACGGTTGGTTTGACAGCTGGTAAACTGGTTGCTGCAGGCGGAAACATTTCCGGTCTTGTCACGAACAATGGCGGTACAGTGGACGCGAATGGCGGGAACTTGACCGGTGGTGTGACAAACACGAGCGGTACGGTGAACATCAATGGTGCGACGACCGGTTCTGTGACGAACACCGGCGGTGCCTTGAACATTGCGTCTGCCGGAACTTTGACCGGAAGTGTGACGAACAGCGGCACAGGCACAACCCAGAACGACGGGACTGTTACCGGAGCTATGACCATTTCAGGTGGCACGGTAGATCAGAACTCTGGTGCGGATACGCAAGGTCTGACGACCTTGTCTGCGGGCACATTGGATGCCAACGGTGGTACGTTCTCGGGCGGAATCCGCACAACGGGCGGCACCCTGAACCTAAACGCTAACACAACAGGTGACATCGAAAACGATGGATCAACTGTTGCGATCCCTGCTGGCAATGTGCTGGCAGGCGACCTGACCAATACGTCCGGAACATCCACTGTGGATGGCGAGATTCAAGGCAACGTCATTGTTGGCGGCGGCACTACGACGACGTCTGCCACGTCAAGCGTGAGCGGTGATGCGACGGTCAATGGTGGTACGCTGACTGCCGATGGCGGCAGCTTTGGCGGAAACGTCACGGCGAACGGTGGTTCTGTTGATGTGACTGGTAGCGTCGGAGTTGGCGGTGCGCTTGTGAACAGGGGTGGCGATGTCACTGTTGCAGCAGCGGGCACGTTGACTGGCGATCTGAATCAGGCGTCTGGCACGACATCGGTTGACGGGACTGTGGCCGGTGATGTGACCGCGTCTGGCGGCACGTTGAACCACGACGGGACCATCACTGGTGACGTGGCGATTTCAGGTGGTTCGGTGAACACATCAGCAGGCAGCACGACCAGCGGTGAGACGAGCCTGACTGGCGGCACGTTGACTGCGGCAGGCGGTACATTCAACGGCGGCATCGCAAATGATGGCGGTACCGTTTCCGTGACTGGCCCGATTGCTGCGAATGTGACGAACACGTCGGGGTCCTTGGCGCTGGATGCTGCAGGGGTCCTGACAGGCAATGTGACGAACGCGGGTGCGATGTCATCCTTGGACGGTACCGTCACGGGTACATTGGCCAACACAGGGACAGTTGATGTCACGGGCGGCGATCTGACTGTTGGCTCGTTCACCAACGCTGGTACGATTACAGTGTCGGGTGGTAATACGCTGACATCCGGGTCAACCGGTACCGTCGCAAGCGGTGGTACATTGGCCGTTACAGGATCGACTGTTGTTGCCGATGTCACTGCGGATGCCGGATCAACATTGTCCTTCAGTGGTGCAACCATTGATGGTGATCTGACAGTCGCAACTGATCTGACTGCCCGCAACAATCTGGATGTGACTGGTAATATGGCGCTGACGTCCGCTGCTGAAGCTATCATGGCAAGCGGCGACCTGACTGTTGGCAACACATTTGATATTGCCGCGAGCACATCGTTTGAACTGTCTACGGGCACGACGCTGACTGCGACCGAAACAAACAATGCGGGTACATTTACCGCGCGTGATATCACAGCGATTGATGGTACGTTCACAAACACCGGCACGTTGAATGTCACGAACCTAAGCGCGGGTTCTGGTCCAATTGCCCTCGCCCCATTGACACCGCCAACTGGTACGACCTTTGTCGGGCAGGTGAACAACACAGGCACGATCAACAGCACTGGCACGTTGAACTTCGACGGTGGTTTGGACAACCAAGGTATCCTTGATCTATCGAGCACAAACGAGTCTCCGACAGACATTGTGACAATCGGTGGCAGTGGTCTGACGGGTAGCGGTCAGTTGGTCTTTGACATCGATTTGTCTGAAGGCAACGTCGCCTCGGACCAGATTGTGATGGGTGCGGGCGCATTCGTCACTGGTGAAGTGAACCTGAGCTTTAACTTGCTGGACGTTGTTGATGCGCGCGATATTGACGTCACGCTTGTCGATCTGGACGAAAACCAAGATCTGTCTGCCTTCACGTTCTCATCCGACGAAGTGGTCGATGAACGTGGCATCCTGTCTTACACGATTGGTCTGTCAGACGGCGGCGATTTGGTGATCCAAGACGGGTTGAGTTCCGGTCTGTCCGGTTTGGCTGGTAACATCGTGCTGACACAGTCTTTGATTGGCTCCATTGTGAACCGTCCTACCAGCCCGTTTGTAACCGGCTTGGCGTTTGAAGACGAAGATCCATGCGGCTACGGTGTGTGGTCACGTGCAACAGGTGGTTTTGCTGATACGACAGGGACTGTGACGCAAGAAGGTCGCTCACCGATCGAAGGCACTATTTCCGCGACATATGGTGGTATCCAAGTGGGTTCCGATTATGCCTGCTTTAACGGTGCCGTCAGCGGCTGGGACTTGTCAATGGGCGGGATCATGGGTGTGAACATCGGTTCATCCACCCAGCCTGTGTTCGGGCTTGACCAAAAGACCACGGTTTCGACAACAGGTGTCGGGTTTGATCAGCTTTATGCGGGTCTGTATGCCACAGCCGCCAACGGTCCTGCGGCGTTCGATTTGCAGTACCGGTTGGAAACAACAGACTTTAGCGCCACAAACAGCACGCTGGGTCTAAACGGCGAGAAGTTCAGCAGTGAAGCATCGACGCTATCGGGTGCCGCCAGCTACTTCTACTCGATCCCTGAATCGGATCTGTCAATTGTTCCGACAGCTGGCTTTGCCTACACACAGGTTGAAACTGGGCCAATCAGCTTTGAGAACCTTGGTGATCTGGATGTGAAGGACTTTGACAGCAGCGTTCTGTTTGTCGGGGCGACCTTGGCGAAGTCACAGTTTGGCGACGATGGCGTTTCCGCGACACGTCAGTTCTTCTCTGCGACTGTGTATTCTGATCTAGCTGACGATCCGACATCGATCTTTAGCCCTGCGGACGGCAGCGAAGATGTTGAACTGACATCCCAGAACCTTGGCACCTACGGCGAGATCAGTACAGGCATCAACTATGTCCGCATCTTGCAGCCAAATGAGTTGGGTAGTGTGAAGCAGGTCAGTGCCAGTGCGCGCGCCGATGTCCGGTATAGTGATCAGCTGGAAAGCTACGGTATCACTGGACAGGTTCGCTTCCAGTTCTAAACAAAACCCCGCTGCCTTGGTTTCACCCGGGCGGCGGGCACCCTTTTGGGGAACAGTAAGTTTTTCGTTGTTCCCTTGACCAAAGGGTCGCGGCGGAACAAAGTTGCAGCATTGCAAAAGCTGCATTTTGAACGATTGGATAATCATGTCTTGGTATAGCAAGGTTGCTTGGAAAGAAGGTCTTTTCCTCCAGCCCCAACATCTTCAGCAAAGTGACCGGTATCTTGAGCGCCTGATCACGGCTCGCACAGATGTAATCACCCCCTATCCGTGGGGTTTGTCCGAGATGACAATCGACAACGATATGTTGCAGCAAGGCCGGATCGGTCTGCGCAGCGTGACAGGGATCATGCCGGACGGTGGCCCGTTTGATGCGCCTTCCATGGGCGATCTGCCGACCCCTGTCAGTGTCGATGATGATGCCGCTGGTCTATCCGTTTGGTTGACCTTGCCAGATATCAGCCAGAACGGGCGTGATGTTGGTCTTGGCGAAGATGCGGCCGCGACCCGTTATGCGTTGTCGTCGGCCACGATTGCCGACAACGCGTCTGCCACGCGGATCGAACATCAAATTGAAACGGCTATTCCGCGTCTTGAACTGGATATTCGCAAGTCGACGAAGCCGGGCTATCAATGCCTGCGCATCGCAAAGATCGCAGAAATCCGCGATGGTGTGATCACGCTTGATACAACCGTCGCCCCGCCTGCGTTGATCGTGGGTGTGCATCCTGTGGTCATGGGATATCTGACCCGTGTCATCGGCTGGGTTGAAGCCAAGCTAGAAAGCCTCGCGCGTTACGCTGCCGACCCGTCTGCGGGTGGTGGGATGCAAGCGACTGATTATTTGATGCTGATGACGCTGAACCGTGAAATTCCGATTTTGCGTCATTACGCGAAATCACACGCTGTGCATCCAGAACGGATGTACGAAAAGCTGATTTCTTTCGCAGGCGAGCTGTCCACGTTCAACGACGGCGATCGGATGGCGCGTGATTACGGCACTTACGATCATGCTGATCCGAAAGCCACGTTCACGCCTATCGTTCAAGACATTCAACGGCTACTGGCACGTGATGTTGGCCGCGCTGTCCGGCTTGATCTTAAGCAGGTGCGTCAGAATTCTTTCATCGCCGAAGTGGCCGATCGGAACCTGTTCCGCGACGCGACCTTTGTGGTCGAAGTCGAAGTTGGCAAGCCGTTGACGCAGGTCCAACAGCAGTTCCCGCAACTGTGCAAGCTGGGTCCAAACACCCGTATGTCCGAGATTGTGATGAACAACTTGCCGGGCATCAATCTGGTCCATTTGCCGAACCCGCCGCGTCAAATCCGTGTGGTGTCGTCGAATGTGTACTTCCTGCTCGAGAAGAATACCCCGTTGTGGCAAGAGTTTTCGACCGCCCCCGCCATCGGGATGCATTTTGCCGGTGACTGGGCGGATATGAAATTGGAACTGTGGGCAATCCCGGAGAAGTCGTAGATGGCTGACGAAAACGACAAAACCGTCTTTGGCGGCAAGCTTCCTGTTCAGCCAACGAACCAACCTGCGCGCAAACCCCCTGCACCAGGTGGGGATCGCACGGTCATTGGGGGATCGCTGCCTGTGCCACCACGCCCCGGGTCCGCGCCGCCGATCCCCCCCGCGCAGCCCGCCGCACCGCCAGCGTCGCAAAACCCGTTTGGCCAGCAGGCCCCTGCGGCACCCGCAAATACCTACGGAAATCAGCAACCACCTGCCGGTGGTAACACGTGGATTGGTGGGTCCGTCCCACAACAGCCAGCGGCACCTAGCCCTTATCCACAGGCCAACATTGGTCAGCCAACACCCGGTCAGGGCGCACAAGGTTTCTTCCCCGGCCAGGAAAAAGCACCTGCACCGCAGCCGGTCCACAAGGGTCCGCAGATTGGTTTGCAAGAGGCGTTGAAGGCGACGGGTCTTGGGGCCGGTGGTCCGTCGAACCCGTTGCTTGCCGCTGCCGCAAACCTGTTGAT
This sequence comes from Rhodobacteraceae bacterium S2214, assembly GCA_025141675.1. Taxonomy (NCBI): domain Bacteria; kingdom Pseudomonadati; phylum Pseudomonadota; class Alphaproteobacteria; order Rhodobacterales; family Paracoccaceae; species Rhodobacteraceae bacterium S2214. The sequence continues at coordinate 4,346 of CP081165.1, read as the reverse complement.
CCTGTTTGGTCGCCTGCGGACAGGTATGGTCGAAATGCAGGCCGAACCGTTGATGCAGCACGTCGTCAATGAAATCGGGATGTTTGAACAGAACGCCATCAATGGTGGCGCTGATCCGATGGAAGCCCAGATCGCGAAATATGCGCTGTGTGGTACGGCCGATGATATCGTTCAGAACTTGCCCGGTGCGGATCGTGGCCGTTGGATCGAATATTCGATGGTCGCCCAGTTTTTCCAAAAACGCGATTCAGGTGTTGGTTTTTTCCAAGAGGCGGAAAAGGCTATGCAGGCCCCCGGTCAACGGTATCAACTGCTGGAATTGATGCTGGTCTGCCTATCGCTCGGGTTTGAAGGTCAATACCGGACCGCCCCGAACGGTGGCATGGAATTGTCCCGCATTCGTGCCGCGATCTATGAAACGCTGCGCCGTGTGCAGCCGCGCCCTGATGAAGATATCTCGGTCAACTGGGCCGCTGTTCCGCTGAGCGGGACAAAACGCTACGGCGCTATTCCGATGTGGATCGTTGGTGCTGTGGCCGCAGTTGTTGTGGTTGGTAGCTACGCTGGCCTGTCAACGTACATAAACAATCAAGGCAATGACGTGGCACGGACGTTGAACCTGATGCATCCGAATGTGGCGCAGATCAGTCTGATCCGGTCGGTCGCTGCGAAAGAATATGTGCCCGTTGTGGACACCACGCAGCTTGAACGGATCACGCAAAGTCTTGCCCCGCAGATCGCCGATGGATCGGTTGAGATTGGTGAAAAAGGCCAGTTCATCTTTGTCCGTGTTGGCAACGCGCTGTTGTTCGAAAGTGGTCAGGCAGAGGTGAAAGACGCCTTTGGTCCTGTCGCTGAAAAGATCGCAGCGACCTTGAATGCAGAATCCGGTCCGATCATCGTTCAAGGTTTCACTGATGGTATTCCGGCGTCTGGTCGGGGGCGGTACAAAACGAACCTCGAACTGTCCGTTGCCCGTGCTGAAGGCGTGCAAACGGTGTTGAACGATCTGATCACGGATCCGAGCCGGATCAGTGTCGAAGGTCGTGGCGAAGCAGACCCGATTGCGACGAACGATACCCGCGAAGGCCAAGCGCTGAACCGGCGTGTTGAAATCCTGATTGCCCGCAATGGGACATTTGAAGACGACCAAGCTGAAGCGCCCGAAGAGGTGGTAAGCGAAGAGACTGAGGCGCAGTAGATGAAGAAGATTTTCAAATGGCGTCCCTGGATGCGTATCCCCGCGATTGTGCTGGGGATTTTGTGTCTGTTCATAGCCATTTGGTTCGGGTTCCCGATGATCCCACTGGCGATTTTCCAGACCATTTGGCTGCGGGCCGTTGTGCTGGGTGTCATCATTTCGATCATCCTGATCGTCCAGTTTTTCAAATGGCGTAAGCGGCGCAAGCTGGCCGCTGAAATGGAAGCAGAGCTGATCGCGCCAGAGCCCGAAGGCGACGGTAAGGTTCTGTCTGAAAAGATGTCTGGCGCGCTTGCCAAGCTGAAGAAATCCGGTGGTGCGACATATCTTTATGATCTGCCATGGTACGTGATTATTGGCCCGCCCGGTGCTGGTAAGACGACAGCACTGCGCAATTCCGGGATCGAATTTCCCGTGTCTGGCGACGATGGTGACGACGGCGGTATGGAAGGTTTCGGCGGCACGCGCTACTGCGATTGGTGGTTTGCCGAAGACGCGATCATGATCGACACGGCGGGCCGTTATACGACCCAAGACAGCAACGCGTCGGCGGATTCTGCGAGCTGGACGTCGTTCCTTGAACTCCTGAAAAAGTCGCGCCCGAACCAGCCGATCAACGGTGTGATGCTGGCGTTTTCTGCCGAAGACATGATGACGATGAATGATCAGGAATTGTCTGATCATGCAGAGACTGTGCGCGCCCGTTTGGGTGAATTACATGAACATCTGCGCGTCGATTTTCCGGTTTATGTGCTGTTCACAAAGTCTGATTTGATCAGCGGTTTCCGCGAATATTTCAGCAGCTTTAACGTCAACCGCCGCAAGAATGTTTGGGGTGTCACGTTCCAGACGAAGGACCGCAAGGAAGACACGTTCGAGCAGGTGAAGCCGGAATTTGATAAGCTCGTCAGCCGCTTGTCTGATGAATTGATTGACCGTTTGTCCGAAGAACCTGACGGGATTTCGCGCGTCGCGATCTTTGGTCTGCCGGGTCAAATGGCGTTGATGCGCGATAACGTGTCTGAATTCCTGCGCCGTGTTTTTGCACCATCCAAGCACAACACAAACGCGATCCTGCGCGGGTTCTATTTCACGTCTGGTACCCAAGAAGGCACGCCGATTGACCAAGTGCTGGGTGCGATGTCCCAGACGGCGGATGCAAGTGCGGGTATGGCGCCTGCGTTTATGTCGGGGCAGGGGAAGAGTTTCTTTATCCACGACCTGCTGAAAAAGGTGATTTTCGAGGAACGCGATTGGGTGTCGCACGACATGGGCGCGATCCGGCGGACGGCGATTTTGCGGGCTGTCAGCCTGAGTGCGATTGGCGTGGCGATGGTTGCGATGCTGGCCGTTTTCGGGATCAGTTTCTGGAATAACCGCAATCTGGTGAATGTCGCCGAAACAGAAGCCGCGACCTATTCGCGTGCGGCCCAAGTTGAAATCGCGCGGACAGAGGTCGAAGACCCTGCGTTGGAGCCGATCCTGCCGTATTTGGAAAGCTTGCGCCTGATGCCTGCGGGTTATGGTGAGACGGCGGAGCCGACGATCTGGGAAGGGTTCGGTCTGGGTCAACGTGACCGGCTGAGTGCTGCGACTGAAAATGCCTACGCCGATGCGCTGGAACAGATGTTCCGGCCTCGTCTTATTCTGGACCTTGAAACGCGTCTGGCCGAGCTGCGCAATACCGAAGAACCCGCTGAAATTTACCGCGCGTTGAAAGTGTATCTGCTGCTGGGTGAGACCGAGGATCAATCCGACGACGACGCGATCAAGACGTTCTTTGACGACCTTTGGTTTGACCAATTCACAGGCCTGAACGGCCTTGATACCCGCGAAACATTGGCCAGCCATCTGGACGCGATGCTGACGCTTGATGGGCGTCGCGATGTTGGTGTGAAACTGGACGAGACGACGATCACGAATGCACGGTCTGCGATTGTGCAAATGTCATTGGCGGATCAGGCTTATGCGCTGATCAAAGATCGGTCTAAGGCCGCTGGCCTGCTTGATTTCCAACTGGAAAATGCGCTTGGCGTGCAGGGCAGTCTGGTGTTTGAAACTGTTGACGGATCTGACCTGAGCACGGTGACGATTGAAGGTCTGTATACCTACGAAGGTTTCTGGAGCTTCTTTTTTGAACAGTTGACAGAAGTCGGTGATGCGTTGGAAGCGGATAAATGGGTGTTGGGTGATCAAGCGTCGCTTGTGAATTTTGACAGCCAGATGGCCGGTTTGGATCAGGCGTTGCAAACGATGTATCGCCGCGATTTTGAATCTGCGTGGCTCGCGATGTTCGATGAAATCCGGCTTGCGAATATGTCTGCTGATGCGCCTTTGTATGATACGCTTGCTGTTGCGGCTGCCCCGTTTGCGTCCCCGATTTTGCAGCTTGTGAAAGCCGTGGACAACGAAACAAAACTGACCCGCGAATTGGACGCGCTTGCCGCGCAATTGGCTGGTGGCGAAGGCGGTAGTGTCGCTGAAAACGCAGCTGGCGATGTGGGTGCATTTGTTGCGCGTGACACGTTGCGGCGCGGTCCACGTACCCTGCGGATCTTGACGGATTCTGTGCGGAATTCGAACAAGGATCAGACGCGCGTCAACGGCAGCAGCGGCGGCGATAGCCCGACGCGGTCTGTTGAACGGCTGACCCAAGTGTTTGAAAGCTGGCACATCCTTTTGGAAGGACCGGAAGGCCAACGTCCGATTGATATCGTGCTTGCCGATCTGGAAGCGATCCGTGGGAACCTGCGCCTTGCGGCGTCGAACCCTGCGCAATCTGCAGCCTTGCTGCCGCAGTTGTTGTCGAACTTGACGCGCAATAATTCACGCCTTCCCCAAGCCTTGCGTAAAATCGTGAATGACGCGGAAAGCGATTTCCGGTCGGAAGCCACGGACGCCACTTTGGCCGAAATGAACCGTGCGTTGAACAACACGATTACCCAAGTGTGTCGTGCGACAATCACGGATTTCTTCCCGTTCTCGAATTCGCAACGCCAAGTGCCGACAGCTGACTTCGGTCGGTTCTTTGGCCCGGGTGGTGATATGGATGTGTACTATAACACCTATCTTGCACCGCATGTTCTGGCGACGGGTGACGGGCTTGCCGTTGATCCGAACAGTCCGCTGGCTGATCGCTTGTCCA
>CP081164.1 GCA_025141675.1 Rhodobacteraceae bacterium S2214 | reverse complement strand
CCATTTTGACGGCTGGCTTTGGAGCCGCTTCGACGCGATCTATGATAGGTTCGAGCAACGCCCATTCGTTGTCGATGCTCTCTATGCCCTTCGCGCCCTCTAGCGCGTCGCGCAGCTTGTCTTCCACACCATGGCGGATGGCGGCAGCGATGCGTAGGCCGCGGCGTTCGGTGAGGTCTTCGGGAAATTGCAGGACATCGCCGAGACATTCGAAGACTTCAGCGAAGGATTTCACTTTGGATCGCTTTGCCTTAGACGCCGCGACGAACAGCTGTGCGACGGCCTCGTCGGTGCTATTGAACGCCCCCTGCCGTGCCGCAAGGACCGCGATACGGCCGCGTTCGTAGTGGCTGAGGTTTGCCCGGATTTCATTTTCTTCGACCATCGCCATGAAGGACGTCGCCATGTCGCGGGGTGCGCGTACGATGGCTTTGATCTTGCTGTAGCCGCCTGCATAAGTCTTGCTGAGCGCGGTGAAGGCCAGCATGCGGCGGTAGCCGGAGATCAGCTGATACGCCCCCTGCCCGTCCTTGTAGACCTCAACCGGCAAACGCAGCCCGTTGATCGTGATGGACGTGATCAGTTCCTCCAATTCGGCCTGATCGATGATCGTCCGGTCGCGCACGAGGTCGTCGGTTTTGATCTGGTCCAGCGGAATTTCTTCGATCAACAACCCCGCTTCTTCGGCCGTGCGCAGTTTATCCGCATCCAGCCGGTTCATCTTTGCGGCGGGTGTTTCGCCTGAGCCAAGATGCGCCGCCTCGCCTGCGACCTGTGCTATGGGCGCGGCACCCCTGCCCGGCCGTTCGGGAGTTTCGCTGCGAAACTCTGCGTCCATTGCGGCCAGTTGGTCGGCGCTTGGCGGGTCTAATCTGCGTTTTGCCATCAGGGATCTCCTGTTGTCGTCTGCGGGAGTTTCGCTGCGAAACTCTGGTTAGGTTTGGGGCGAGTTTCGCTGCGAAACTCGGAACCCGTCAAGTTTCGCGGTCCTGCATCATCTGCTGATCGCGCCACCATGTGCCGAGTAAGACTTCTTTAACTTCGGCCCATGTGCGGTCAAAGGTTTCTCGACCGCGTACGTAGGTGTCACGGTTAAAGTCGCGGTAATCGGCTTCGTAGATACCATTTACGCGCTCGCCGGCCTGCCCGACCATGGCGGTCACTTCCTGTCGGTAGGTTGTCATAAAGTCACCGAAATAGGCCTGCACGACGTTTGCGAGGTCAGTCTGCTGCGCTGCGTCAAAGCGCGTGACGATGGCGCGGACAGCATCCCATTCGAACTTCATATCCGGCAATCCGTCGCGGCGGCGGATGGTGTTTTCACCGTCTTCGATGGAGGCAAAGGTGCTGTAAAGCATGTCAAAGAACCGGCCCGTGCTGTCGAATTCAAGGAAAGATGCCCCGAGAGGCACCAGAAGGATGTCGGCGGCCGCCAACGCGTTAATGGTTAGGTAACCAAGGGCAGGTGGCGTATCGAGGAATATGACGTCGTAATCGGTTAAGATATCTTCACGCGACAGCGCGTTGGTCAACGCATCCCAGAGCGCCCAAGAGCGGTGCTGCATCCGCCAAACAGGGACCTGAAATTCGGCCCAATAGAGATTCAGCTGCGCGCCAATCAGGTCGATGTTTGGCCAGTGCGTGGATTGAATCAGGTCGCGGGCATTCGTCTGTAACGCCTCTGTTAGAGTCTCATCTAGGGGCAGGGGGGCTTCGCCACGTGCTTCGCGAGCGCGGTTTTCAGCGGCGACGTTCATTGCGTAGTCTTTGGCCATAAGAGGGAAGGCGGTTTGCCATTCGTCCTCGACCTTGCCGCCCATGATCGAGGTCATCGAGCCCTGGCTGTCGAGGTCGATCACTAACACTTTGTAGCCGTCCAACGCCGCGGACATGGCGAGATGCGCGGCGGTTGATGTCTTGCCAACGCCGCCTTTGAAGTTCGCGACTGAGATGATTTTCGCGTCTAACCCTTCAGGCCGCCACGGCAGATATTCTTTGTCAGCAGCACCTTCGGTTGCGAAGTGCTTGCGCAGCGCGAGCACCTCTTCGAGAGTGAACCACTTGGAGTTTCCTTCGCCTGTCCCTTGCGGCAGATCAGGGTTTGCCTTGAGAACGCGCCGGAAATGGGACGTCGCGACGGGGATCATGTAGCGGCAAACCTCCCAGGTCGAAAACTTGCGCAGACGCTTGGCACCATCAGGAGCGTGTCCGCGTTTCGCCAGATCTTCACGCCCTTTCGCAGCGAAAGTCGCGGCCTTCGCGAATCGCGTCGTATCGACGGGGGCCGAGAGTTTGCTTGCAGCAACCTGTGGGTCGATGTTCATATAAGGGGGCAGGGGTGGTTTATCCGCTGATGCCATTATCTTGTCTCAATGTATGCAAGGTTTGTGTGCTTTGGCGAAACTATCGCACATGAAACCGCAATTGAGAATCGGAATGTCCATTTAGACCCTAATATTAAGATATCTGATAAGAACAACGACGATAAACTGTTTAGTATCTTTAGATACTTTAGAATCTTTAGGTTGAGATAGTAAAACTATATCAAATAGTTATGGATTAATATGGACCCCCCTACAGGACGAAAGGTATCCGTTTACGGGATGAAGAGCACCTGAAGTTAGGACGAAAGGTGCCGATTCGCAGGATGATGGGTATCCAGAGTCGGTTTCGGCTATGTTAGGCTCTATTCAGTATCCGGCGGTGCTAAGGCGTCCCGTGTTTGGGTACCTTTGGCAGAATGTAATCACAGGATCATCGGTGAAAGGTACCTGTTTACGGGATCGGTTTGACCAGTCTAAAGGTGCCTCCTTGATTATTGTTTGCAGGTTCCTTTTGCGATAGGGTACCTGCAAATAGCCGTCAACAAGGCACGCCAATGCGCAAAGAGCAGACACCCAAAGACCTGACCGGCCCGCTACGGCGCGGCTCTGTGAAGAAGAACGTCGCCGCGATCCACGTGAGCGGCAAACTAACGTTGTTACAACGGAAGCTGTCGAACGTGCTGCTGTTGAATGCTTACGACACATTGGTGCATCAGGCGACCCACAAGATCGACGCGCAAACGCTGTGTGCGATGATCGGGTATAATTCGAACGATATGGAGTCGTTGAAGGCGTCGTTGCGTGGTTTGGTCGAGACGTTGGCCGAATGGGATATGTTGGATGAGAACGGTGAGCAGGAGTGGGGCGTGTCGAGCCTGCTTGCCTATGCTAAGCTGAAGGGTGGGGTGTGCGAATATTCGTATTCGTCTGCCTTGGCCGAAAAGCTGCATGACCCTAAGGTATTCGCGCTGATTAACCTTAACATTCAGAAACGGTTTACGTCCGGCCATGCGCTAGCGCTTTATGAAAATTGCTACCGTTTCGTGCGGACGCGCAGCACGGGGTGGTGGGAGCTGGAGACGTTTCGCAGGCTGATGGGCGTCAATGACAGTGCCTATTACGAGGTTTTTAAGCATCTGAACGCGAAGGTCATCAAGCCGGCCGTCGCGGAGGTGAACAAGACAAGCAATATCATCGTGACGCCCGAGACGCGTAAGATGGGCCGATCTGTGACGCATATCCGGTTTAAGATTAAGGACAATCCGCAGCTTGCGATCCTTGATATCGATGACGGGGCAGGGGTGCGGAATTCGCCGGTTTATGCGGCGTTGATGGGGCAGGGGGTCAGCGACCGTTTGGCCAAGCAGTGGATCGGGGAACATGGGGCGGAGTATGTGGCCGCAAAGCTGGCGTATGTCGGGGAACGATCCGATGTGCAAAACCCGGTGAGTTATTTGCAGGCGGCGTTGCGGGATGACTATGCGGCGCCCGCAATTGAGGAGGCGCCGACGTCAGAGCGCGGACGGAAGTTGGCGATCGTGCGGGATTTGGTTGCGGCGCGCAGCCCGACGCAGCGGGATGCAGACAAACGGTTGTTCATGGCGCGACTGGAGGGGGCCGCGCGGCTGGACTTTGAGAAGCACGGGTGGATGTCGGCGCTGAACGCGGAGGCAATTTTCGGGTTTTGGGAAGAGTTGATGCCAGAAGCATTAATCGGCTATTGATTGTAGGCTTGCTTGACGTCTCTAGCCGCTTGGAAAAGTTCGAACATCGTGCTGCACTATTCCCGATGACATTTGCAGATTGATAGATTAAGCGCAACGAAATGCGATTTCAAATGAGGTATAAAGCATGTCTGATGGCGTTAGCACAGTTAAGCGCATTTTGGTTACTGGCACGGCGGGGTTCATTGGTTTCCATCTCGCAAAGTTGCTTCTGTCAGAGGGGTTTGTTGTTGCCGGTTTTGACGGCATGACGGACTACTATGACGTGGCTCTCAAGCGTCGACGTCACGCGATGCTATTGCAGAATCAGAATTTTTCCGCAGCTGAGGGATTACTTGAGGAAGATGGTGTTTTTCAAAAATTTGCGGACGATTTCCAGCCAGATGTTATTGTCCACTTGGCAGCCCAAGCTGGCGTCCGGTATTCGCTTGAAAACCCACGCGCTTACCTTGATGCAAATGTCATCGGGACATTTAACGTCATGGAGGCAGCGCGAAGCCTAAAAGTGCAGCACTTGCTAATGGCATCAACCTCTTCCGTATATGGTGCCAACGACAAGATGCCATTCATAGAAACAGAGACTACAGATACACAGCTGACAATTTATGCGGCGACCAAGAAGGCCAACGAAGGCATGGCGCATTCATACGCGCATCTTTGGAATATTCCGACGACAATGTTTAGATTCTTCACTGTATATGGCACGTGGGGGCGTCCAGATCTTGCGCTGTACAAGTTTGTAGATGCAATTTTGGACGGGCGACCGATCGACATCTATAACCACGGTGACATGTATCGCGATTTTACCTACGTTGATGATCTTGTAAGAGGTATTCGACTGCTCATTGATGCAAAGCCTGTCCGACCCAATGACCGTGCGGATATTGAGGAAGGTGACAGTCTATCCCCTGTGGCGCCATATCGCGTGGTTAACATAGGGAATTCTGACAAAGTGCGGCTTCTTGATTTCATCGATGCTATTGAAGACGAGCTCGGGATCAAGGCCAAGCGCAATTACATGGAAATGCAGATGGGCGATGTACCGGCAACTTGGGCTAATGCCGATTTGCTGAAGCGCCTGACAGGGTATAGGCCAGAAACTGATTTTAGGGATGGTATCGCGCAGTTTGTGACGTGGTTCCGTGACTATCACAAGAAGTAGTGGATTTAAGAAATGCAAAATGAGATAATTGCGATCATTGGTCTTGGCTACGTTGGTTTGCCTTTAGCTGTTGAGTTTGGGAAAACCCGCAACGTTATAGGGTTTGATATCAACAGCTCACGTATAGATGAATTGCGCAGTGGTGTAGACAATACGCTAGAAGTTGGCTCGGATGAATTGTCTGAAGCGCGGCATTTGACGTTTTCTTCTACGCCAAGCGACCTTGAGTCAGCGACAGTATTTGTAGTTACGGTCCCTACGCCGATTGACTCGTACAAGCGTCCAGATCTGACGCCGTTGCTAAAAGCGTCTGAAATGATTGGTGCGATCCTGAAGAAGGGAGACACCGTTATTTTTGAAAGCACCGTGTACCCAGGGGCAACTGAAGAAGAATGCGTGCCGGTTTTGGAACGGGTTTCAGGCCTTATCTTCAACCAAGACTTTTTTTGCGGGTATAGTCCGGAAAGGATCAATCCGGGGGACAAAACGCATCGATTAACGACGATCATGAAGGTCACGTCGGGATCAACCCCAGAGATCGCTGAAAAGGTTGATTCACTGTACGCGTCTATCGTCACCGCCGGTACGCACAAAGCGCCATCTATACGTGTCGCGGAAGCAGCAAAGGTAATTGAGAACACTCAGCGCGATCTCAATATCGCCTTGATTAACGAACTGGCGATTATTTTTGAACATCTAGATATTGATACTGAAGCAGTTCTTGAAGCCGCAGGCACAAAGTGGAATTTTTTGCCGTTCCGCCCTGGTCTTGTAGGCGGTCACTGCATTGGCGTCGACCCCTATTACCTTACCCACAAAGCTGCCGCTGTTGGCTATCATCCCGAGATCATTCTAGCAGGCCGCCGTCTGAACGACGGGATGGGCGCATACGTCGCACGGCTACTTATAAAGGAGATGTTAAAGCGCGGTGTTGCCAAGCACAAAAGCCGTGTTCTGATAATGGGGTTAACTTTCAAAGAAAACTGTCCAGATTTACGCAATACGAAAGTCATTGATGTTGTTGCTGAGCTGCAAGATTTTGGGTTCGCAGTGGATGTCTATGATCCTTGGATCAATCATGAAGAGGCCGAAAGAGAATATGGCGTCCGGCCGGTTTCGAAGATCGAAAACGGCGCGTATGATGGAACTATTGTTGCGGTCGCTCATAAAGAGTTTGTCGAAATGGGACTCGAGAAGATACGCGCCTTAGGGACGGATTCAGGCGTCCTATTTGATCTGAAGTCACTTTTCCCACTAGGGGCAGCTGATATTCGGCTTTGAGGAATTCAGCAATGCAAGGAACTCGGGAGGATCGTGGAAGTCCCAAAGTGATGGTCGTTGGCGCATTAGCGAGTTCGCTTGTTAATTTTCGAAGACCTTTGCTTGAAGAGCTTAGTTTTCGCGGCGTTGATGTGCATGTTGGTGCCGCTGAAATCAGTAAAGACAAAGATACCGTTGAAACTTTAGCAGAAATTGGCGTGACCTATCACGACGTTCCTTTTGAACGGGCAGGCATGAACCCTCTCAGCGACCTTCGGTCGATGGTTGCGGCATATAAGGTCATGCGACGTATTCGGCCTGATGCTGTTATTGGTTATACGATCAAGCCAGTTGTGTTTGGATCGCTTGCTGCACGACTTGCAGGTGTTCCTCAACGGATTGCGATGGTCACTGGGTTGGGGTTTGCGTTTACTGGCGGTGAAAGTAAGAAGCGGGCGTTGGCCAACAAGGTCGCCAAGATTTTGTACTGGATCGCTTTTCGCAGTGTAGATACCGTACTGTTCCAAAACCCTGATGACTGCGCGATGTTTCGTGATCTCAAACTTATCACGGCGGAGAAAAACACTGTACTGATAAACGGGTCTGGTGTTGATCTTGATTATTTTGCAGAGACGCCTCTTCCTGTGATGCCAACACGGTTTTTGATGATTGCTAGGTTGCTAGGTGACAAAGGCGTTCGAGAATATGCTGAGGCGGCTGCAACTGTTAAGAATCTCTACCCGGATGTTGAATTTCATCTTGCCGGTGGTGTTGACCCTAATCCAGACGCTATCGGGCAAGACGAAGTCGAAAGCTGGGTTCGAGGTGGTATCTTGGTTTGGCATGATCACGTTGATGATGTCAGGCCGCTTCTGCGATCGTGTCATGTCTATGTTTTGCCAAGTTACCGGGAGGGAACCCCGCGTACTGTGCTGGAAGCAATGGCTACCGGACGAGCAATTATTACGACCGATGCACCAGGTTGTCGTGAGACAACAGTCGACGGCGAAAATGGGTTTCTCGTGCAACCAAAGTCGTCAAATGCCTTGGTGAAAGCGATGACCAAGATGCTAGAAAACCCGATCTATGTAACGGACATGGGTGCCGCCAGCCTGAAGATCGTGCGTGAAAAATTTGAAAAGGGTATCGTGGCCCGTAGTGTGGTTGACGAGATACATGCTGTAGAATCCTCGGTGCAGTAAAGGATAATTGAAAATCATTATGACGACCTCGATTGACTTGCCTAGTACTACCGACAAACTTATCGCGCTTGCTCGCGATACTTACGGCCTCGATTTCATTCCGCTGCATCGCCCCGTCTTTGAAGGGAACGAACGCCAATATCTTGTGGACTGCATCGACAGCAACTTTGTTTCCTCAGTCGGCGCGCGCGTCAAAGAGATGGAACAGCATTGCGCAACGTTTACGGGCAGCAAACATGCGATTGCGGCGATGAACGGCACAGCGGCTTTGCATATGGGGTTGATCCTAGCCGGCGTGGAATCCGGAGACGAGGTGATCAGTCAAGCGCTCACTTTCATCGCCACCTGCAACGCGATCAGCTATTGTAACGCCACCCCGGTTTTCATTGACGTTGATCGGGACACGATGGGCCTTAGCCCAACGGCCGTAGCCAAGTGGCTGGACCAACATACTGAATTACGTGATGGCCGTGCCCATAACAAGACAACCGGCGCGCGGATTGCTGCTTGTGTGCCCATGCACACCTTTGGGATCCCGCTGCGCATTCAGGAACTGGTCGACGTCTGCAAAGCACATGGTATCCCTGTTGTCGAAGACGCGGCTGAATCTCTTGGCAGCTATGTTGGCGATCAACATACTGGCACATTCGGCGATATCGCGACGCTTAGCTTTAATGGCAACAAGGTCATCACCACCGGCGGCGGCGGCATGATTTTGACCAATGACGACGACCTCGCAAAACGTGGCCATCACCTGACGACGACAGCGAAGGTCCCGCACCCCTACGAATTCGTGCACGACGAGATCGGCTATAACTACAGGATGCCAAATCTAAACGCCGCTCTTGGGTGCGCACAGATGGAAAAACTGCCGCAAATCCTTGCGATCAAAAAAGACATCGCGGACGGCTATCGGACATTCTGTGCCGACAACGGCCTGCATTTTGTCGACGCACTGGATGGCACGACGCCAAACTATTGGCTGAACGCGATTATTCTTGATTCAAACGAACAGCGTGACGCATTCCTCAAGCACACAAACGACAGCGGCGTGATGACGCGTCCGATTTGGCGTTTGATGAGCAGCCTTGAGATGTTTAAGAACTGCCAGAACGACGGATTAGAAAATGCACGTTGGCTTGAGGAACGAGTGGTCAACATACCATCTAGTGTCCCCGAAAAAGCGTTTGGAAGGCTCTGAAATATGGATATCCTCAAGCTTATCGGCCGTGACGCCGCTCTTTTCGAAAGCGACGTGGCTGGCGAAGAAAAGCAACTGTCAGAACTCGTCGCGGCCTCGCGGTTTCTTGTTGTCGGCGGCGCCGGTTCCATTGGCCAAGCAGTCACGCGCGAAATCTTTAAGCGGAACCCGAAGGTCCTGCACGTCGTTGATATCAGCGAAAATAACATGGTTGAACTGGTTCGCGATATCCGTAGTACGCTTGGCTATATCGACGGCGATTTCCGGACGTTCGCAATCGACTGCGGGTCGAAAGAATACGCAGCCTTGATGGAAATGGGCACCAATTACGACTACGTGCTGAACCTGTCCGCGCTGAAACATGTCCGCAGTGAAAAAGACCCGTTCACACTGATGCGCATGATCGAAGTGAACATCCTCAACACGATTTCAACGGTGCAACAGGCTCGCGCCCAAGGTGCGCGCAAATACTTCTGTATTTCAACAGACAAAGCCGCGAACCCCGTGAACATGATGGGCGCATCCAAGCGGATCATGGAAATGTTCTTGATGCGCGAGAGCATGAAGGGCCCGATTTCCACTGCCCGCTTTGCAAACGTGGCATTCTCTGACGGGTCGCTCCTGCATGGTTTCAACCAACGTTTTGCGAAGCGCCAGCCGATTTCAGCGCCAAATGACGTGCGCCGGTACTTTGTCACGCCACAGGAATCTGGCGAATTGTGCCTAATGTCGTGTTTGCTTGGCGAAAACCGTGACATCTTCTTCCCGAAGCTGTCCGAGGCACTGAACCTAACCAAATTCTCTGACATTGCAGTCCGCTACCTCGAAGAATTGGGATACACGCCCTACGAATGCGCAAGCGAAGAGGAAGCGCGCGGCCGCGCGTCCGAACTGATCGATGCCCGTAAATGGCCTGTATACTTCTTTGGCAGCGACACGACTGGTGAGAAGGATTTTGAAGAATTCTTCACAGACGCGGAAACGCTCAACATGGACCGGTTCGAGAACCTAGGCATCATCAAGAACGACCCCGTTTTTGACGATAGCCAGCTTGATATGTTCATCGACACGATCGACCAGATCTCTGGCGCACCGATCTGGGACAAGCCGGAAGTCGTTGAACTGTTTCACAAAATGATACCGAACTTTGGCCACAAAGAAACCGGCAAATACCTCGACAGCAGGATGTAATGATGACCCGACTTCTCGATATCGTGCTTTCCGGCCTCGCTCTTTTAGTGTTGTCCCCGCTCCTCATCCCACTTGCAATCGCATTGAGGTTAACGGGCGAAGGCGAGATTTTTTTCAAGCAACAGCGGGTCGGACGAAACGGCAAGATGTTCGGCCTCTACAAGTTCGCAACGATGCTTAAAAATAGTCCCAGCACAGGTACTGGAACCGTGACGGTCAAGGACGATCCGCGCGTGCTGCCCCTAGGAAAATTCCTGCGTAAAACAAAGATCAACGAACTGCCGCAACTGTTGAACATCCTGTTCGGCGATATGAGCATCATCGGACCCCGGCCCCAAACACAACGCTGTTTCGATGCGTTTCCTGAGCGGTCACAAGCAGAGATCGTGAAAGTACGGCCAGGCCTGTCCGGCGTCGGGTCGATCATCTTCCGCGGCGAAGAAGACATGATGCACGCCAGCGAAGATCCTGATCGGTTTTATGATGACATTATCATGCCTTACAAAGGCTTGTTGGAAGAATGGTTCGTGAAAAATAAGTCAGTCGCGACTTACGTCAAAGGTATCATCGTCACTATTCAGGTTGTTCTCAAGTCGGAATCTCAAGTTGCTTGGACTGCGTTCAAAGGTCTACCAGAGCCTCCAGAAGAACTGCAAAAAGATGTGAACTGGCCCAGCTAAATGTTGACACGGCAAGACTACAATGAGGTCGCTCAACTTCATATCAATAGCATAGATCAAGGTTTCCTCTCGACTTTGGGTGAACGTTTTCTAGCGTTGCTTTACCGCTCAATTGATGAAACGCCTCAAGCCGTCTTGATTGTAGAGAGATGTGAAGGTGAGATAATTGGCTTCGTGTCCGGAGGTCAGGGCATGAAAGCGATTTACAAGACAATGCTTCGTCATTTCCCTTCCTTGGCCTGGTCGCTTGCACCGGCTCTTTTGAGCCCAGCGAAAATTTGGCGCATATTGGAGATTTTGCGTCAGAAACCGGCATCGTTGAGCTCTGAACGCCCGGCATGGGAGTTGTTTAGCATTGCGGTGATACCGAAAGTTCGCGGAACTGGAGCAGCACAAGACTTGTATGCCAATTTTCGACAAGCACTTTTAGAGCAAGCAGTTGACAGGTTCGCCATAGTCGTTGGTGAAAATCTAGCGCCAGCGAATAGATTTTATTATCACATGGGTGCGAAGCCAGCAGGCGAGATTTTTGTGCATGGCGATTCCAAGTCAATCGTGTATGTCGATCATACTCAAGTTGGAAGCTAAAAGCGCTCTTGTGCCAACTTTAGGTTAAGTTGCTGCATCATTACAAAATGCTGAAGTTAAGCCAATGACCGATCAGGATACAGTAGACAAAGGCCAAGACTATGCGTACTCCAATATTCGATTTGAAAGTTGAAATATGCTCAAGGCTCTTCTAGCAAGCTTAGTAATTAGTGCTTCTGTGTGTTTCGGCGTGACCGCAAACGCGGAGTCCATATCAACTTACGGAACTCCTGGCCTAATCGATTTACCATCAGCGCGCGTATTCTCTGATGGGGAGTTGCGTTATTCACTGAGCGTTTCAGAGGTCGCTTACAAGAACACTGTTACGTTCCAAATTCTTCCGAAACTTTACGGCAGCTTTAGATATTCCAACACAGACGATTTTGTTTTTGTTGGTGAGATATCAAAGGACCGCAGTTTTGATCTGCATTTTCAGATGTTTGATGAAACTGAACTTCGACCTGCGATTGGGGTTGGTATTCGGGATATGATCGGTACTGGGATATATTCGTCAGAATATGTTGTAGCGACGAAGGAGGTATATGAGGGGGTTCAGATTACGGGCGGTATCGGGTGGGGGCGTTTAGCTGGGCGGAACAGTTTTGGAAGTCCACTTTCCCTACTTGGTTTGTCAGATGACGTGAGAACTGTCAGAACAACAGATGCTGGTGGTCAGTTTGAGACCGGTCGTTGGTTTCAAGGTGATGCGTCTTTATTCGCCGGTGTTGATTGGGCTGTGAATGATCAGTTAAGTGTTCAACTGGAGTATTCACCAGACGTATATAGGCGTGAGGTTGTACTGGACGGAAGATCTTTAACTTCGCCGCTAAATTTTTCTGCTGAGTATGCTTTTGGCCCTAACCTAAGTTTCAAGGCTTTCGTGCAGGGTGGAGAGAATTTCGGGGCGCAACTAAATTTGGGTTTGGGTCTGAAATCACGACAGTTTCCAGGAGGTCGTGAGCCAGCTCCAAGACCGATCGTTCCTCGGTATGGACATAATGCGGCTCAATTTGCTGATGTCGCTACCGATGATGGGTATGGAATCTTAGAGCAGCGCCTTGCATCAGAAGGGCTGAATCTTGACGGACAACATGGTAGCGGTTCTTCCCAAACAATCTACGTAACGAACAACCGATGGGACGTGGAAGCACAAGCTGCTGGTCGTGCTGCGCGGGTCTTAGCGAATACCTTGTCCCCTGAGGTGGAAAGATTCACTGTCGTTTTTCAAGAACGGGGCGTCCCTATCACTGCAGTCGAAACAAACCGCAGTGACCTTGAAGATTTACAGTACGACTACGATGCAGCCTGGCGAACGTTGGCGCGTGCCGAAATTACGGACGCCAGTGTATTGGGCAAAGCTGAACCAGAACTTACATATAATTTGAAGCCATACTCAGCATTTTCATTTTTCGATCCATCAAGCCCTATCCGAGCCGATTTCGGTGTACAATTCGATACGAGTTACCAGCCGGTCCCTGGTCTTACTTTTGATGCGCAGTTCCGGTATCCATTGGTTGGCAATCTTGATGGATCAGAACGAGAATCGGATTCAATAATTCAGCGTGTTCGGTCTGAGTCGTATTTATTTGCGAAGGAATCAGACCTCGAGGTCAACCGCCTCACCGCCGAATATATCTGGCGGCCAACGCGAGAAACCTTTGCGCGGATGACGGCAGGTTACCTAGAAAATCAATACGGCGGAGTTTCGGCCGAAGTGTTGTGGTCGCCGATTGAAGACCGTTTCGCTTTGGGTGCAGAACTGAACTATGTTAGGCAGCGTGACTTCGATATGTTGCTGGGGTTTCAGGAATATGATGTAGTAACAGGTCATGGCTCAGTCTACTATGATCTCGGAAATGGATTTCATTCGCAACTCGATGTTGGTCGGTACTTGGCTGGCGATTGGGGTGGGACGTTGACCGTTAAGCGGGAGTTCAATAACGGAGTAAAGGTTGGCGGCTATTTCACTCTTACGGACGTTCCTTTCGATGATTTTGGCGAAGGTAGCTTTGACAAGGGGCTGACCCTCGAAATCCCTCTGTCGTTTTTTACGGGCCAACCATCGCGTCGAGTCCTTAGTCAAAAGATCCAACCTCTCCTACGTGATGGTGGCGCACGATTAAACGTTCAGAATCGGCTTTATCCTCTCGTGCGTGACTACCGCGCTCCGGAGTTGCATGACGGCTGGGGGAGGTATCTGCGATGATCCGCTTTATGCTCATCTCTTTTACCTTGTTCTTGGGCAGCTGTACTTCTGATCCGGAGTGGTCAACGCTAGATGCTGCCACAAGCTACTTCGCCCCCCGTGAGTATGTTCCATCGGCACGCTTCACAGCATTGTTTCGTGAGCCACGGCCGGTCTTGGATATTGAGTTTGTTGATCTTGGCGTTGCCGGCAAGCTGATCTTGGAACAAGAAGACGGCGACTATGCGCGGTACCTGAGCGCTGATTTGGGAGGAATAGTCCTGCAAAACGGTATGATTCACAGTATCTATGGTTTTGGTGAGCCTTTAGTTGGTGCGGAATTATCACAATCTCTCGCACTGGTTCTGTCGGGCCAACCTGGGCAGGCCGATCGATTCAGCACATATCTCGATGACGAAGATAGGCCAGTGCGCCGTACATATCGCTGTGAAATAGGTGTTCAAGGCATGCGTAACATCGACTTAGTGACCGGCGCGGTCGAAACCCTGTTAATGTCGGAGACTTGCCAGAACTTATCAACTTCAGTCGAGAATCTCTTTTGGGTCGATTTGAAACGGCGTGAAATTGTTCAGTCACGTCAATGGATTAGCGATCGAATGGGATCTATTGTGACTAGATTACGACGGCTCTAGTACTTGTTTCAGATTATGCTAGAACAGTCGCCAAGTTTCGCTTGAAATGTGTTGGGTTAGTCGTGAACTTTTTCGAATGGTGTGACGTTTGCGTCAAAATCGAAACTTTGCACAATTCTAACCTACGACCTGACAAAAAATAGACTCTCAAAAGTAATG
Organism: Rhodobacteraceae bacterium S2214; assembly: GCA_025141675.1. NCBI lineage: Bacteria > Pseudomonadati > Pseudomonadota > Alphaproteobacteria > Rhodobacterales > Paracoccaceae > Rhodobacteraceae bacterium S2214. The sequence goes on along the minus strand of CP081164.1, from coordinate 35,652 downwards.
GAATTGCTATGACCACGATCCTTCATATTATTACGGGATTGGGGGTCGGGGGAGCCGAACGTGCTTTGTACACTTTATTGGCCGGGGGGCTGCAAGGTCGATATTGCAATATTGTAGTCTCTTTAACTGATGAAGGTCACTATGGACAAAAACTACGAAAAATCGGTGTTCCTGTATACTGTTTGGGCTTGAAGAGGGGTAGATTCAGCCTGACAGCGCTAAGTGAATTGAGATCCATAGTCATAAAAGAGCATCCCCTCTTGATCCAGGGCTGGATGTATCACGGCAATATTGCTGCTACGTTAGTACATTTACTGGGTAAAAACCACGGAGCCCTTTCATGGAATATTCGAACATCCCTTGATTCCATGGTTGATATGTCTCGCAGTACTCGATTCATAATTGCACTAGGTCGTTTATTATCGAACAGACCTAACGCTATTATTTTTAACAGTGTTAGGTCGTCTCAACAGCATGTTACGAAAGGGTACTGTAAAAGTGGCGTGACCGTAATTCCAAATGGATTTGACACCTCAATCTGGGCGCCAAGTTCTATTGATAGGGAAGCAATGCGATCACAGCTTGGTTACGATCAGAAAGACTTTATCCTAGGTTATGTTGGACGTAACAACGTTATGAAAGACCCTGAAAATCTATTTGAAGCGCTCAAGATTGTTCTCTTAATGGATACGATAATAAAAATAGTGATTGTGGGCAATGAATTGGAGGCTGCTGCGCCACAAGAGATTAGAGAGTCTATTCAAGTTCAATTCCTTGGTAAGAGATCTGATGTGCCTAAGTTGATGTGCATGTTTGACGTGTTGTGCCTCAGCTCAAGGGTGGAAGGCTTTCCAAATGTTATTGGTGAGGCAATGGCAACGGGCGTTCCTTGTGTATCCACTAACGTTGGCGATGTCGCGAATATTCTAGGGCAGCAGGGATGGCTAGTTCCGGTTCGTAACCCTCAAGCTTTGGCAGCTGCTATTTTCGAAGCACGCTCTAAATCGCAATCGGAACTCCGAGAGTCAGGTCGAAAATCCCGTGATTCGGTCAAGGCAAACTACTCGCATACTGCAATTATCGAACGATACATCGACCTATATAGCATGATCATTTCTGAAAGAAAGTCGAGCACTCATGGTTGATCTTGCTGAGGGGCTGATTCTTTTTATTTCTTGGTTGGTTGTAATAAGTATTTACCTTTTATATCCGCGTAATGAAGATCAGAATTTTGTGCGGCTCTCGATGATTATGATTGTCACATTCTACTTGGTTCCCGTAACTCTGTTTGAAACAGGTCAAGATTTTATCTATGGAAATAGGGCTCTAGATCATTCAACCGGAGCTGTTGCATTTTCTGTTTTTTGTCTATTCATTTTTTTATCCGGATTTATGTCGACGGATATGGTAAGGTCCAAGAGAAAGGAGAGGCGCCAGGTACGAACTAAAACTGATCTCATGCAGTTGTCGGTCAACAAAAACATGATTCTATACCTGTTTTTGTTCGGATTTTTCTTGAACGCGATTTTGTCGTATTTCGGACCTAACAGCGAAGTCCTATATAAAATTCGAAGTGGCGAAGCGGAAGGAAGCCATCTAATCGCGTTCTTAAAAATTACCTCAAATGCTTTGATGTTATCTGCCTTCTTTTTGTGTATAGGTGCAAAATGGCGAGCTTTGGGTTTCCTGTGCATCTTCCTAATTCTGATAAGCTACTTGTATGGGTCTCCCGGTCGTGCGACTCTTTTATTCGCTATTACGCTATTCTTTATTTTTCTCATTAAGCTCCCTGCGCGGTTGGTTGTTTTGTCGATTCCAATTTTTATGCTGATCCTGTTCCCTGCAATCATAAATGGCAAGTTTCTGATCTACAAATTTGTTGTCTTGAGGGAGGTCCCTGGTTTCTTCGATGTTTTTGGATATTCAGGGATTGATCCAAACTCTGTTTTCCAAAATCTTGCCCATCCATTCGTTTCTCTAATCTCTGTTGATATACTAATTGATGATGTTGGTATTCGATATTTCTACGATTATGTGCAGGGCGTTTTGTTCTATGGACGAGTCATTGGCGCTGATTTCGGCCCATCATTAACCTATTTTAATACCAGAGTTTTTACTGGTCGACTGGAATCGATTGTACCTACCGGATATATAGCGTTTGGGTATGTGCAGGGGCTATATTTCGGCGTTTACGTTGCTGGATTGGTGTATAGAATTACTTTCTTGATGGTTAAGAGGACGGCTATTTATAAAATTGCGCCCAGTCAGGAGCTTTACTTCTATTTCGCGTTTTTGTCGGCGGGTACATTTTATAGTGGCGAAATTCGAACGTTAGTGCTTGGTTTTGCTTTACCTGTAGCGATTCTGCACTTGTCTGGTAAGCTTTGCGCTAAGTGATTTGGGCCGCTAGAACTCCTCCGAATTTGTGTAGGGTTCGCTCAATCAAAGGGCGGACAAACGAAAGCACGACTTGTGGACGAAGTGATTATTGTGATGATCAAGCAACGAGAATCTGTTGAGAAGACCATTGATGTATGTCTAAGGTACGTGATCAGTTCGGCTGCGTTCTACAAGTACAAATCATTGTATGGCCGCATGGATCCGTCGGCCTCCAAGCCGCTTTAAGCGTTTGAGGACGAGAGCGGCAAGCTGAAGAAGCTGTTGGAAAATGCGATGTTGGGAGACATCAATTCAAAAAAGTGGTGACGCCCGTGGCAAAGCGAAATGCTGTCGTCCACCTGTGCGAGTCACACGGAGAAAGCCTGCGGCGGGCGTGTGATGTGCTGCAGATTGATCGGTCAACGATGCGGTATCTGTCGCGCGGTGGTGATGATGCGGAACTGCGAGATGCAAGCAATCGCGTGTCTCGCGAACGGCGTCGATACGGCTGCCGCCGCATCCACGTGATAATTGTGCGGGAGGGCTTTGAGGTAAACCACAAGAAAGTCAGGCGCATCTACCGTGAAGAGGAGCTTCAGGTGCGTCGCAGAGGTGGCAGGAAGCGTGCGTTGGGCACAAGGAAGCCGATGGTGCTGCTTGATGGTCCAAACCAACGTTGGAGCTTGGATTTTGTGTCTGACGCGCTGACAGACGGTCGCAGGTTTCGCATCTTGGCAGTCGTTGATGACTTCAGTCGTGAGAACTTGGTTCTGGTGGCGGATACGTCGCTGTCTGGGCACCGCGTTGCACGCGAGTTAGATAGGATCATCGCTGAATGCGGGCTGCCATAGACGGTTGTTCCGGACAATGGCACCGAGTTCACCAGCGCGGCGATCCTCAAATGGGTGCAGGATACGGGCATCGATTGGCACTACATCGCGCCTGGAAAGCCCCAGTAGAACGGTTTCATTGAAAGTTTCAACGGCAAATTGCGAGACGAATGCCTTAACGAAACGCTGTTTGGTACATTGCGCGATGCCGGCCACACGCTTGAAGAATGGCAGGACAAATAGAACTGGGCAGACCACATTCAGCATTAGTCAACCTGACATCGATGGAATTTTTGCAGAGAAAGGCGATAGACAAGAAGGCCGACCAACGTCAAAGACCTAATCTCAAGAACGCCGTGCAAAGCTGGAGAGAACTTGGTGCCCAGGCCACTGACGACACATTCATTTGCGACGCTTGCGATCTCGGTTCTAGTGAAACCTTTTGTCTCATTGCTATTTTGCAGACATCTGGTCTCTAATAGTAAGCAGAGTATTTATCCGACGAATCCTAATGTTTGGCTTGAAATTAACAAGCATATTCTTCTTAGTTGGTGCGGACTAATGTTTTTGCTACAAAGGCGGAGTAGGATCCCAGCATTGTACGAGCTGCAATAAGTGTTACTACGCCTCCCCAGCTACCTAGAGTGGGAATGCTTACGATCGCGATTAGTAACGAGATAAGAGAAATGGTCACTGTTAATTTGGCCGCTATTCTTGAATGGCCAAAAATTGCAAGACCATAGGTGTTGTATGCTAGATAAGCAAACGAGAATGGCATGCCAACCGCTAATACCCTTAAATACAGTGATATATCGCCATGATTTTCGTCCGATACAATTTGCGCGATGATAGGCGCGTATAAAAGCACAAGACAAGAAATGGTTATTCCAGCTCCGATAAGAACGGTAGCGAATATTGAGTGCTTTTCGGGTTTCGTTGTTAATACGGGCAGCGCGGCATTTGATCCAATTCGTCCGAAAGAAATGATGATTTCGATTATTCCACTCGCAACGCTGAAAATACCAACGCTAACCGGTGATGCTGTTAAGCCTACAAAAAAAATTGTGAAGTTATTGTACAGCAACGGTGCGAATTGGATTAGGAAAAAGCTAAATCCGGAAACGACATGGTGCCACATATCTCTAAATTTGACTACTGTGAGTTTCACATCAGTGTATAGCGCGATATAGATGTAAGATACAAAAAGTGCAGACATAGCGGACAGAGCATTTAGGTAATGCACCAATATATAGTCAGCTGGTTCTTTGACAAAAAGAATTAGCAGGCCTATGTATGTCAGGCGAATAAAGAGTGTCATAATCGCCACGACGCTTGATCGCCCTAGACCAAGGAATAACCAGTGCGGAAATAACGATACTGCTAGCGACAAAGAGAATGCGCCTATATGGAGATTCCATATTTCTGAGAAATTGCGAAAAATTGTAAACGTAAAAGCGAAACACGCGGCGATGATTAGAGTAAATGCCCAAGTCACAGCTGTTGTGAGTGTAAATTCTTTCGACAGTTCAGTTAAATTACCTTTTTCGTGTGCTATTCGGCGCGTAGCGGAAATGCTAAATCCATATTGTACGACCGTTCCAAAAAATGTTGCTAGCGCTAGAGAAAATGCGAGGAGACCATAGTTCTCTAATCCAACAGTTTTTACTAGGTATGGAATTGTCACCAAGGAAACTACAATATTGGTTCCTCTGATTGCACCTAGTGCAACAAGATTCTTGAATATGCGACCTCGGAATAATTTCATCTGAAACGATATCCTGTTTGAGAGTTTCATGGAAATTGAAGGACCTTAGGAGAAAAATATGTTTCCTATTTAGGCCAGTTACTGAAGAAATCTTCAGTCGACATGCTCTCATTGTATAGTTTAGCTAGGTCGCGATCAAATTTTGACGGTTTAAATCCGTATTTCCCACCCCACGGAAAGCTGGTCATTTCGCCGACGTAAATAGATTCATTAATAGCGTATAAATCAACTCGCACATAATCTAGCCCCTTTGAAAGATTGCGTGCGGTATCGATAATTGCTTCAAGGCACGAGGGCTTTTTTTCAAGAGAAGGACTACTCTTTACTCCCGCTAAGACATTGACGTCCAAGTGTTGCCATGAGGGATCATAAAAGGTTTGAGTGTGATTTTGAAAACGCCCTTCGTCATGTTGTACAATTGTGGGTATTCCGTGAAAGCAATGAATTTTATAATCTGAAATAGTCCGGCCATCAATCGTTCCCATATTTTTTTCGACAATTATGCTGCGCTCGAATGTGCCATATGTGATCTGCTTTGACAGTCTGTCGTACTTCAATTTTAGCATTTGCGTGCAAAATTCTTGACACTCTTTAGATTTTAACTCTTGTATAGAGTTCGCAAAGAATACTGCGCCTGAGCCATGCGCGGGCTTAAGCACGCAAGGTTCAAAATTGGCTTCGCATAGTTTGTGATAATCCGCCATACTTTGAATGTGATCAATAAGTGGCAAAAGGAATTTTGGACCAATTGTTGCGGTGACATAGTATCGTAGATAGAATTTATTACAAATAATAGACCTTAAGCCGTTTATTTGCTCGAAGTTTATTTTTGTGCAAATATCAGAGAATGTTTTAGGTCTATTTGTGTTTGGCCATTTCCCATTGCTTTTCCAGATCACAACTTTTGTGCAGAGTTTATCGAGCCACAACCATGACGGAAGATAGTATATCAAGCCGAATGCCATATTAACTACCAATTTGCGCATATTTGAAGCCCTGTTGATTTGGTGTTTCTTGTTTTTTGATACGTATCTGAAATGTGATCACAAATAGCGTACGCACCTAAGACGTGCATTTTTCTGGAACGGTGCACATCTGTGTATTGTTTCTATTGAAGCAAGGCTTTCTAGATTGTCCACGGTAGTTTTTCTCATTTTTCCTCTGTATGTCTTGGGGGTTTTTGAGGTTGGTCACATTTCTGTGGGTTTTAGTAGAATTTTCCAATCCGCTTCATTCCTTGCTGTCGTCTTTTAGGGTTATTACAATTAAGTCAATGCTTTCCCTTTTGGTAGTCTGCCTGCATGTTCGCGGTAAGCTTCATGACCTTTGACATTGGAGGAACTCGTAGTCTTCTTATGAGATGGCTGCAACTTCTGGTATGGGGCAAGATATAGCCGATCGTTCTTGCATGCTCAGTTGCGTATAGACGGTTCGCATGCAATATTCTCCCTATTTTGTAACCCATTATTTTCTAATAGGAGTCGCACTTCAAAGTAACGCGCACCCATGGAGTCTCAAGGGTCGTTGCGACTGGTTCCGCTATCCCAGTTCCATCAGTTCGTCCCTGAATGCTTCAGTTGGTGTGCGCCATCTAAGGCACTTTCTGGGGGTGCCGTTCAAGCGGTCACAAATCGACTTCATATCTCGATTTGAGAGCGCGGCCACGGGCGCATCGCGTGGCAGATATCGCCGCGCACGTTCGTTCAGGTTCTCGACCGAACCCTTTTGCCACGGAGCCTGTGGATCACAAAACCAAGCCTCCGTTCCGATCCCTGGCTTCAGCTTTCGCCAGTTTCGGAACTCGATCCCACGGTCAAAGGTGATCGATTTGCGTGCTGGTTGGGGTAGGGGTTCCATCACAGTCATCAACCGGTTCATTAGATGGGTCGTGCTGCGGTCGTTGTTACGAAACAGAACCGCAAAGCGCGTCTTGCGCTCGATCAATGACGCGACATTCGTCTTGCCCTGCGCCCGCTCAAAGATCATCAAGTCGACTTCCCATTCACCGAAAGTCTCACGTGTCTTGACGTAGTCAGGGCGTTCATGGATTGACTGATCAGGCGGAAAAACAAGGCCGCGCGGTGTTCGACGACGGCGCGGTTGACGTTTTTGCGCCGATGCGGAAGATGGCGTGCCAGCTCTTCCGATTGGCCATCCGGGCCGTACACATAGGCATAGATCGTCTCATGGCTGACACGCGAAGGCTGGCCATCTAGTTGCAATCGACCTGCGATCTGTTCCGGCGACCAGCCAACCTTGAGTTGGGCGATTACATGCCGCCGCAGATCGACAAACCGAACCAGCTTACGTCGTCGGGCGCGGCGGTGGACAGCAGATCTCTGTGCATTCACTCCGTAGTAGCCATTCAGCTTTGGCAGTTCTTCATCAACAAATCTGTTCCGTTTGATCTCACGATAGACAGTTGAGCGGTGCCTGCCTATCTCTGCGGCAATCTTGCTCACGGGCACTTTCGCGTTCAACATGTCTTCAATCGCACGACGCTCATGCAAATCTAGCTCTGTATGGGCCATCTTCATTCTCCTTGCTTTCCAGCAAGATAGGGGATTTGTCGCAACCCAGTTTAGAATGTGCCCCGGCGACACGTGTGTTGCAACCAAGTAGAAATGTCCGTCGTTGCGCAAAGTAGAAATGTCCCACTTGGCGGAGTTCGAGCATGGCTGGGCAGGGCGGAGACTTCACATATCGCAGCCCGGACTAGCCATGCGGGCGTTGTTATTCTGCTGCTGTCTGCGTAGCTTCCGCCTGTTTCTTTTTGGCTCTAATGGCCAGCTTTGAACTCCAACCTTCTGTGTTGCGCCGCCCGGTTGGCTCGTAGCGTGTGCGCTGTTTGCCAGCGCGGCGCTTTTTAGGAGCGGCCTTGTCCTGTTCAGCTTTGATGTGTTCAAGCACGGCACCTAGGCGCTTGTTCTCAGTGATGGCCGCATGTGTGACGCGCTGATCCTTGTCGAAGACGGTGTAAGGGATTGAAACGCCTTTCCATCGGATGTCCAAGCTGCCGTCTGGAAAGGCGAAGGTATCCACATATTTGCCCGGCAGATCGCGGGTGATCTCATTCTCGGCCAGGATGATACGTTGGCGCTCATAGGAGAAGGCCAGTTGTTTGCTGACAAGCCGCTCGTCTCTGAAACAGAAGATGTCACGCAGACGATCCGGTTCGATGTTCATCGGACGGTGCAGGTTGTCGGCGCGACGGGGCACCTTTGCAAACTTGGCGTTATAGCGGTCCGTGAAGCCGGGCAGGAACGCATTCGCCTCCTCCATGTCTGAGATGCCTGCAAGCCTAAGTTCTTTAACCAAACGATCCTGCAAGGTGCGGTTGGCGCGTTCGACACGCCCTTTGGCCTGAGAGCTGTTTGCGCAGAGAATCTCGATGTTTAACGCGTTCAAAGCCCGACCAAACTGGGTCATGCCGTGCCCTGATTTGGCCGACTGATTGGCGACACGAAACACTGTGTGTTTGTCAGAATAGAACGCAACCGGCCGACCATGTGCTGCCAGATACAGATCCAGCGCTTCAAAGTAACTGAAGGTACTCTCAGAGGTCACAAACCGCAGTTGCATCAACGTACTGGTCGCATCGTCTATGAAAACGAGCAGAGTGCACGCTGGCCCGCGATTTTCGAACCAGCGATGATCTGAGCCATCAATCTGGATCAACTCGCCAAAGCATTCCCGGCGCAATCTGGGCTGATGGAATGTGCGACGTTGTTTGCGTGACAACCAGATTCCAGCGTCCTGCATCAACTTGCGAAGCGTCTCACGGGATACCTTCAGACCGTGATCCTCGGCCAGCTTCTCAGCTGCAAAGGTTGGCCCAAAGTCGATGTAGTTCTCTTTGACCAGCGTCACAGCAAACTCAAGCACCGCAGGATCAATACTGTTGTTCGATCTTCGGCCACGCGCTTTGTGACGGATCACTGCTGGGCCTTCTGCCTGGAAACTCTTCAACAGCCGATGGACTTGTCGTCGGCTCAGTCCCAGAACATTTGCCGCTGTCACTGCCGTCATCCGGCCTTGTGTCACTTGGCTCAGTACTTCTATGCGGTTCAGCTCGCGTTCGCTCATGATCACCAATCCCACGGCCACACTCCAATCCTGCTTCAACAGGGAAGTGTGACACTTCTACTTTGCAGATGTGAGACATTCTAACTTTGCAGCGACAAACCTAAATCCAATAATCAGGGTTATGTTAAATAATCGTGCGGATGGGGATGCCCAAATAGGTTTCAAACTGTAAAGCCGGAAGCTAGCCAATTTAAGTTACAACCATACCGTCAGGGAAAGCATTATTTACTCGAAACATGCTGCTTCCTGGCTCTAGAAACAATGCAAGCGCGGATAATGCTGCGGATTCACCTTGCTTGGATATTTGCGCTGTTAGAACCAAGCGTTCAGTCTCAATCTGATATCCACCATTTTTGTATGTCGGATCGCTGTGCCAAATGCTTGCTTTTTCTACCCAAATTTTGGCCGGTGTCAGGCGTGCATCATCCTGTGCCTCCGTTAGGGCCTCCTGATAAGACATGCCTGCGATGACATCATCGGCCAATGAAAATTCAGGGCCGAATTTAGCTTTGAGCGATTTATAATCCGCTGGCGACAAGCCGCTATTTTCCTTGAACAACATATTGGCATCACCCAAGACACTCCACGTTTGTAAGTTGATCTCCTTCCTTAAATCGTTGGATATGATGTCAATAACTTTGCCATGATACATGTCGCTTTCGATCTCGAGGGGTCGCTCTCTTGGCGCCCAATAAGTTGCGTCAAAGCCTTTAGCCTTACGCAAAACGGACATCCAATATTCTAGCGCAGCTGCATACTGGTTGGCGTCTTCAAAATACCTTTCAAAAGGGAAATCAGGTGTTTTTTCAAATTTATCAATCATTAGCGTACTCCAAATGCTCTGCCAACATGGACTTCAAGATCAACGCGAGGCGCGTTTGGTCCCGCGTTAAGGTTTGGACGTAAGCGTCCATTTGGAGTAACCCCCCATCCTTTTCGATGGCCTGCAAGGAAACCCATAGGTGGAGCACTCACAATGTGCCGCGACATTGCTGCAAAGGCTGGTCCTCTCAGTCCTGCTGAAGCGTAATTAATCGCAGTGGTTTCCCCCAGCAGAAAAGGTAGTGCCGCTAGCCCCTCCGGTTTGAGGGGTGGTAAACACGTTCGCGCCCATGGCCATGACAACTCGATTGGCCCAGGATCGACACGTGGACTATAGCCTTGAACTTGCAAACGCCCTCGATGTGGTCCATCGCAAGGGCGCGTCGTTGTATCTGTCGTTGTTGTGCTTACAGGAGCAGCTTGCGCGTCAACATCATCCCCTGAGAACGCATCAACGACAGCGGAGGCAGCACTCTTGACGTTGTCGACTGCTTGCGCGCCTCCATCGATGACCGCCTCACCAAAACTTTCTGAAGCTCTTTGACCTGCAGGTGTCATGAGCCACGCAGCGCCAGCCAAAAGCGCCGCTCCAGCAACATATACTCCCGCAACAGGCGCGGCGGCGACGGCAGGTGCAGCCATATTAGTTTCCTTCCGATACTAGTTTTCTAACGGTTACAAAGTAAGTCATTTGGGCAAGTTTGATCCGATGCTCAATCGGCAAAAGTCTCTCTGAAAATATCGGGCCGCTTAGAACGGCACTCGCAAAATCACCCCAGATAATGATTAAAAACGAGAGTGAAAAACAAGCGTCACTTGTAATTGGACGGCGATCTGAGCGTTCCTTGATGAATTTGAAGGCGACTTCAACAACATCTATGATCTTAAATCTCATGGTATCAGGCGCGTCCGCCAACTCGAAATTTAATCTGGCGGCAACTTCTTTCTTCAAGCGTAAGTCGATCTGAGATTGAAAAAATGTGAAATCTGCTTTGTTGAACGCGAATGCTTCTTTCATGATGCTGAGTTGAGGCAAAGAATTCAAACTTGGCCGCAACCATTTGAATGACCCCTGAATTAACAATCCAACACTGTAAGATTGGCTTCCATCTCTCCCATGGAAAAAACGGGTCACTCGTTCAGTTGATGTTGCAAAGTGACTCCAGTATTCTGAGCTAAGTTTTACATCCCAAAACCTAAAATAGACCCATTTTCCGTTTTCCTCCTGAATCCTCGTAAACTTGCGGAAGTGTTTCCACATATCGTCGAGCGTGCCACCTGACCGCAGGTATATCCCCGGCTCATTATCCCATACGTGCCATGGTGCGTCTGAACGCGTAAACAGATTGCGAGTGAAGTTATTTTCGTCTTCGAGCTGGACGATCCACGGCGCGACATCCTTGAGCTCGTCATAGGCATCGCCCTTAAACAGACAGCGGTGCTCCAGCCCCGAGACCTCCAGTAGTTCCGGCAGGTTTGGGACTTTGGCCGCATCAAGGATTGCATAGGTGTGCAAGTTGGTGTCGTCAGGCTGTCCAAACAACGGCTCATAAAGCGCGTCCGGGACTGTCTTGAATTCAGTCACACCAAGCTGTGCATCAAGCGGCTCGACACCATCGATTGTTTCGATCTGCAACGCTGGCTGTGTGGGTGCTTGAACCGTTTTAGGCGATTGCACCCAGTAGTCATCAAATTCGTCATCGTTCACAGTACAGCGCCTTAACTAAGCCTCGACTCCACTTGCCAACAGATAACCCTAGGCAGCAATATCGCAACTTATAGGTGTTCAATGCGGCGGGGGAAAGGCGGCGCTATAATGCTGGTTTCGAGCTTAAATAGAATTTGTAATACAAGCTACATATCCTGCTTCCATTTCCACAAGGAGCTGTTTTGAGGCGCAATACGGCCAAGGGCAGTGTGGTGCAGGCTGCACCAGCGCGTTGCAGTCTGCACCAAACCCGGAATTTCTGCTGGTGCAGTCTGCACCGGAAGCCTGTAAGGTATTGAAATATATATGTAAAAAGCCACGGCCTCTTCGCGGACCACTAGTTGGCTGTAAAGCCCTGTTTTTGCTCGCAAAAACGTCTTTCGCAGAGAGCTGCATGACGTGTGTATTTTTTTGGGACAGGCTGTCCCACGAGGTGCAGTCCTTCAAAACAGGTTTGGGTACGTTGTCACCGACGACCCGCAAAACGCATTACAGGGCGATTGCGCAAAGCAGGGAATTGGAAGAGAGCCACGCAGCGCGCGCTCAGGCACCTCCGCCGCGCAAAACGGCCCGAGAGCCCTGACGAAGCTCACTGAGGCGCAACTACTAGCATTGGCGCCAGGGTCTCCAAGCAAAAGAGACCAGCAGCACCCAGTGCCGCTCATTTCACGGGCGGCGTGACTTGCTACAGAACCCGCCCATTCAATTTTGCAGGGTCTCAGTGTTCGTGCGAGATATCTTCACCATTACCCAGTCAAAAGATCGGTCCAACTAACCTCAAAATTTCTACACACGTCACGCAGCTCTCTGCGGCGGGCGTTTTTGTGAGCAAAAACAGGGCTTTACAACCAACTAGTGGGTCGCGAAGTGGTTTTGACTTTTTACGCATTTATTTCAATGACTTGCGGGGCGCTGGACGCATTTGGCCCACGTTGGCGTTTACCGTGAAAAGCAAATTTTGACAGGGTGTTTCGTACGTTCAATAATCACGATTTATGCTGTTTTTACGTAGGATTGATGGAATGGACTGAACTTGCATCATGGTTTTCGTACGGTAATGTGTCCGAAAATCATTTCGGACAAAATGATCCTGTATTTTGAGAAAGACCGCACCTGTGCCTGAAGCCCGAGACTTCATCTATTGTCGTCGAGATCCGGCTCCAGCAGATCGGGCGGTCAGTCAGGGGCCAACGTCGTCCGAGCTTACGATGATCCGCGGGCGACTGAAGGCCGCGCGGGACGAGGGTTTTGACGTGCGTAAACAGGATGTGATCATCGAGAATGCGAACGCGGCGGTAGCAGCGTCAGGTCGCCCAAAATTTACGAAACTTTTGCGCGGGCTAGGACCGCAAGACGGGCTTATTGTTTGGCGGCTTCACGCGATCAACTGTCGTCAACCGAGCAGGTCATGAGCACACTAAAGGCCCTTGCGAAACTTGATCAGAGTGCGGCGAAAACAAGGAGCGCGGGACGGACGCCCGTCGGAAGGCCGCCGTCGCTTGATCAACAGGCGCGCTCCAAAGTCCGAGCAGGCATCGCAGCGGGTGAAAAGATCATCGATCTCGCGCGCACGTTTAACACCACCCGACAGACGATTATGCGTATCCGGAACGCAAAGGGATGATGCCACCGCAATCACTCACATCGGCGATGCCCCCTTTCAAAAAGCCTCTAAAAGAACCGCCGCATCTATTCCTATTCGCCACGTTTGACGGAGAGGCTGGCCGACCCAGCTACGCCGTAGAAATTCGAAGCTGTGGCCGTTCATTGCAATTCGATCAGCGATACGCCTCTGAGGGGCGCATAAACTCAATCATCGACGCGTTCCAATGCGTTGAGCCAACCGTTCGTGATATCGTTCCCGAAAATCTTGCCAAAGCTCTTGACCTTAGGCAGCCGCGCCGGTGCTAATGCCTTTGCCACCCGTCTACAGTAACTTTCAGTTTCAGACCTGAGTTTACCACGCGCGCCGATACCGTGGACGATTCCGCCTTCAACTTGGGCATTTGCCGTCATCACGTTTAGCTGGTGGGAGCCCCCGACCGGAACGTTTTCAGCCGTGCCAACGTGGTCCATCCGTGACAATCCAAGCCCGATTTGACCTTCGGCATTCCCGATCAGGCCTTGGCTTTCCGCGTCACCACCTGCTTCGGCATAAATGACATCGATGTTTTCATCGCCGCCAGCGCGAACGATTGCTGCTTTGTCAGACGCATTTCCCGCATCGGCGGGACAGTTGCATACGACCTCTTCGGGCTGTGCGTCTTCTTTTTCCTCTGCAGATTCCTCTCCGGCTTCGACGCCGTCTTGTGCCGCAGGTGGGACATCGGGCGGGGTATCTGCCGGCGGCTCGGCAGGCTGGCTTGGTGCCACGGAAGAGGGCGGCGCTGTTTCAGCGTGCGGGGACGGTGTTGGCGCTGACGTTGGTCCACTAGGTGCGGACATGGTCGGTGCGGTCGACATAACCGACGGTGCAGCCGGTGGGCTTGGTACGATCAGCGGGTCGCCCGCATAAATCAAGTCGGGGTTGCCGATACCATTCGTTGTCGCAAGGTGATTGACGGTCGTGCTATGTGACCGTGACAGGCCAGAGAGCGTATCACCCTTTTGAATTTCGATCGTCTCAGCCATGCTTCTTTGAACCCGCAGATATATATGCCTTGATCCGTTGAAGGCGCACGTCAGCTGAAGCACGAGTCGTAATCAGCCCGCTTAACCATTGATACTGTGTCATTTTCGGAAACTCATATGGAAAAGTGACAAGAATAAAACTGAGCCGTGTGATCTCTTTTTCAGTCCAAAATCTATGTTGATGGCAAATGTGAAAGGCCTGCGTGATACGTGCGTCAACTTCGTCATTGGGAACTTCGCTTAGCTTTTCGGCCATAAAATCGCGCAGTTCGCGGCGCAACTTATCATAAAAAGCATCTGCACTTGATTGTCGGAAACGTGTGAACTGTTCTTGGGATAGCGAAATCATTTCTACGCTTTCGCCTTGAACAAGAAATAGGCCAAAAGACAGCTTGCGATGCAGATGATGATACACAACACGACGCCAACCGTACCCGCAATTTGCTTGATCTCAGGATGCAAGCCTATCTTGGCGATGCGCGACTCCGTTTGATGACCGCCTGAGGCAATCATACCCTGCACAAAACCAGCGAATGCCCTCCAGATTGCTGGTTGTGCAAAGGCAAAGCCTACACCGCCCAAAAGCGCGAATACCGTTTTCATCGTGCGTGCGGCAAGATCTCTGTCCCCGTTGAACAAGCCCAGAGTGCTCTCTCCGGCTATTGCGAGCAGGATCAGGATTGCAAAACATGCGCAGGTTACGAAGAGCATCGTTCTTTTTCGTCCTTTATTTGCCAGTTCCGGCTAATCGCGCGGCCTTTTTCGAGACTTAGAGGCTTTGCAGCACCGACGCCAACCACAATCTTGAGTTGTCAACTTGAAACGCAGCGCCTAACGTTCCGATTAAATAGCAAGTTTACACACAGGGTGCGTGAATAGCGATTAAGTTAGACCAGACGGGGCGTCTTGGCCGATTGGCGACAGATGGAGCGGTTCTGCATTAGCTATCATTTTGACCATACTGAAAACGGGCATACCTTAGTGATGACAGACGCGTCCGAAAATTTCACACCTGTTTTCGCCAATTCCCGCCTACAACGAGCGACCTTAATTTTGATGAGGAACGGTCGTGGGGCAGGAAAGCGGGGCGTGGATTGACGACCGGAGTGGTGCGGCTCGCAGATTATAATTTCAAGATACCCAAAAAATCCATGGAAGTGGACCGTGCCGCTGACGCTGGCTACGCTAATCATGGTGTGATCGAAAAATATCGCTACCCCGTTGATTGTCTTGATCAGGGAACGGGCAAAGGTGTGAACCGCAATGTCGTATCGCCGAGCGCTGGCATGGTGATTGCGCCGCGCGCTCAAGCGGCTGCCCCCGGTCCGGGGACTGTCGGAGGCGGTATTGTCGGCACCGCAACTGGCGGCATTGTCGGCGACGGAACAGGTTACTTAGCAGGCGATCAAGTCGCGGATTGGTTGTGTTACTGATGTCACATGTGAAATCGGATAAAGGTTTATGACGACGGACATTTGGAACTATCCCGACACGGAAGCGGTGTTTGCACCAACGTCGCGGCATGAACACATCGTATGGCTTTCGTTAGAAAGCCTTGCATCGTTCTGGAAACATTACCCCGTTCTTGAAGGATGTCTCGTGGACGTCCGCACCGCGGCACGGGCGGCATTGGAACCTTACCAACTCGGACAAACCCAGAGCCCCGCAGAACTCCGGTTTGCGACTGCTTTACAGACGCGTTTACAACCGGCGAAGGCACAAGCCGTCGCTACCTTTCTGGAAGGTCTCGCTGATCTTCAAGGTCTGGAAATGATTGGACCTTGGCGCAACTTCTTTGGCCAACACCAACGTCAACTTAGTGTAGAAGGGGTGCGCCCCGAAGCTGCAGAACTGCTCGCCGCCGCTTTCCGCGATGATGTGATCAAGGTGAAAAAAGATCGTGAGGAAATGCTTCGGAGTGAAGTGGCTGACATCGTTTTGTCGGACTGGGATCTTGCAATACACGCCTACTATGGCTTGAACTATTTTAGTACGGACCAATTTGACAAAAGCACAGTACTGGTTGGCTTGAATGGCCTGACTGATGCGACACTGTTCAATCGCTTTTTACAGGAGCAGGTTCTTGTTCTACCTGCCCATGAACAAGATGCCCTTCTAACTGCCGTGCGAGAGTCGTGGGTCGACATTGTGCAAGCAGATCCCATCGCCGCAATGAAAGGGATTGCAGTTGATGGGGTGGCCGAAGCCGCGAAAATACCACCAGCAGCACAGCTTGTCGTAGTGTTATGAGGAGCGCATCGTGCATTTAGATGGCGGGTTTTTCGAACGTGCAGAAATGATGCGCGACCGATCGCATTTGTCTGCGCTAAAGGATGCAGTGATCGCGTGCCATCTTTGGCCGGAGCGGGCAAAGACGCGCAGGCCTTGATGGCGGCGGCGATTGACCATCCTTGGTCGGAAGCCTCCGCGCTCGGTCTTCACTGCCCTGTATCTACACAAAAATTTGTTTTGATCCACATGACCCGCGCAAGGTGGCGTAATATGCCGTCGCCGAAGACGCGTGGCGCCAGCAACATGGGGACATGCCGGATGGATATGACGACGGTGATTTCATTTGGCACCATAAAGAAGATGGCGTGACGATGGAACTCGTGCGGTCTGAGGTTCATACCGCGAATAGACATGCTGGCGGTGCTTCGCTCCACGCTGGTTCACAAGCAGATAATTTTTAGAGGACATAGAAATGCCAGCTCGACAAGTGATCCCCAAATCGCCCTGTAGTGCCGATGAAATTCTAGCATTTCTAGGGACAGCAGCGAATGCCCCTGAACTATCAACATATGTTCTATTCTTAAGCCGTTATGGTGGCGGGCACGTTTTCCCCAACTCTCTTGTGGCAAATGAACCCATCAATTTTGAGTTTTCCGATCCGAAATGGTCATTGCAAAGCTTTGTGACTGTTGCAAAAAATATGGCCGATCACGACGGGGCATTGCAGCAGGGGCATTGGGACGAACAGTTCCGCCCCATTGGGCGGACAAGCGCTGGCGATAAAGTTCTGTTAGGCGTTGCTGCTGTGAACCTTGGGCAGGTTTTTTATTGGACGCCCGATGATGACGGTATTTCATACCGATTTGTTCGTGTGGCCGACAGTTTTGAACACCTCTTGGATCAAATGGAGTACTACGAAGATCAAGGTATGACGCCGCCGTGGAACCGTATGGACAGTCCCGACAGCCCCCCTGCGATCGCGCTAGACCTGACAGTTTAATCATGTTTTTGCCAAGTACAGTGCGCGCTACTTTTCCCGAGAATTGGCCTGACGCGCTAAAAGATCTGTCTGTTCCCGCTGCGGAAATAGAGGTCGATGTGAACGATGTGCAAATGCTTGGCACATTTAACGGTTTCGTCAGGCAGAACACAGAAACGCCTCAAGTACATGGATTTAGCAAAGAGTTTTACCAAAAAATCGAAGCGGGCCTCACGGACTTCCCGACCGGCGTTATGCCACGATTGGGCTATTGCAGTTGGAAGGGGTCAACCATTGTCCATAAGCCTGCAAAAACGCTGGCCGATGTCATGCAAACCGTGACACAAAACGATCCCCGAATTGGAAGGGCGCTAACCTGTGCAATCGTAGCCGAAGAGAGTGTGACACTTCATCTTCGGCAATGGCAAACAATCCCCCCCTCTTCCGAGTTCCGCGTCTTCGTAAAGGACGGGGCAGTATTGGGTGTTTCTCAGTATCATTGGCGGGAGTCATTTTCAGAACTGTTGCGCAACGCGTCTGGTTATGCAGATTTGCTGCAGACACTGTTGTTGCAAGTGCTTCCCGTTTTGCATTTGGATGAGTGTGTTATCGACATTTGTGCTCATCCAGAAGCGGCATTTGTTATCGAAATAAATCCCCTGATCAAGCAGACCGATTTCTGTTTATTTGGGCGCAATGGCGGCGATGATTTCGACGGATCAATGCGGTTGTTCGATGGACGCGATGTTGTTTCGGTCCGGCCATATTCGTAATTGAGGCTGAGAACGCATTCGCGCCTTGGGATCCGCATATAAGTTTGATCTTACCACAGCTATCACAAGAAGCTTCGCCCGCCTCACGCAACGACTGATAGGCTCTCATCGATATACACCAACCAGTCGGACTTACCACGATACAAGGGGCGTTCATCGGCATCTACGCGTTGGCCGGGAGGTCAGCTCATGTTGCTATTCTGCGTGCTCCCCATATGGTCGTCCCCCATGACCATCACCCTCTTTTCCCACCACCTGACGACGCCAACCCCCATCGCGATGCCTGCGTTGCGCGTTTGTGCGGCGCTAGATGGGGCTTTGTCGGATGATGCGAACAAGACCTGCGCGTCTGATCTGTTCGAGGCGTTCTTGGACAACTTCGGTCCCGACGTCGCTTATGCCGCGACGTCCGGTAAATCACGGTGGACGCCGAAACTGGTGAAACCCACAGCCACGAAATTGAAGCGGATGAGAGAGGTGATCGCGAACGGTTTCAATACCCATACCGGAATGCGTCTGTATGGTCCCGACACGAATGCGATCGGGAAACCAGCAGTGCCTTTCCTCAGCATCACGCAGGTTTATCCGACCTTCATCGTGATCGACATTGCAGTTCCGCACGATCATCCCAACCGCGATACCTTTGCGCAGGCCAGCGATCACGCCTTGCGATCGGCCAAATTGATGGCGGGATATCAAGGGTTTGGGTTCTTCAAATCCCCGATCAGCGGATTGGCTGATAGAAATCTGCCCAACGTATCGACCCGCTTCCATACTGCTACATTGGGCGAATGGATGGGCAATCCAGCTTGTACGCAATGGAACAAGGTTTGGGAACAGAACAAAGGCCCCTACCAAGCGGGCATCACCGAACTCGGCTGGCGCACCTACGTCGGTCATATGTTTACAGATCGCATCACCGCCGCCCCTGCCCCGAGCTTAACCATCGAAGACCTGTCCAACATGCGGATCGTCACCGCAGGTCCCGCCCCGATCTGGGGCGACGTTGACGCGAACGAAGACATCACGGCCTACAAAGACGCCTACGCCTACCTCGCCCCCGCATTTACCAGCCGTGACATGTTGCGATCCAGCACGTTGGGCGGGATCCCATCCTACGACCCTGCCCGCGCCGCGGTCGTCGACGGGTACCTGAACCGGTTCACCTAATCCCGACGATATCGGTCTTGATCGCCGCGGCTCGCTCAGCAACGATGCGGCACGACGGCGACAAAAACTAGAAATACTAACCACAGCGCAGGCTTCTAACACAATGACAGAACAACTCATCACGACGATTGGCCAAGCCATCATGCGCAGCGCCAAAACGTCCGCTCCCGAATGGGATTACGCGGGCTACATGTTCGAAACCAAAGACGGGATAAGCAGCAGTGGCACAAAGTTTATCTTTCACGATGGCAAACGGCTCCCCCTTGATCTGGATCGCACCGGCAGACGGGCCATAACAGACTCTTTCAAGCAGCTGCGCTCCGAAACACAAATCGATGGCGACGCGCCTTGGATTAAGTGCCTCGCAGTTCTGCGACGTGACGGTGATATGAAAATGCTATTCGAATTCAACGATTGGTCGCGATGGACCATCTCACCCGCGACAGTAGATCAAGCCTACGCCATTCTAGTGGGCGAGATTTTTCCGGAAACAAAATAGAATCAATTGCTTGGAAAAATTTCGATGCGCATTCACCATGACAAAGTCTGGCTTAACCGTCATGAGATATTGTTCACATTCTGAACGGTTTCAAAACGATTGAACGATAGAAGGACGTTAAGATGATACGTGATGAAATCGTTTTGGAGATCGGGCAATTGGTTTTCCGCGCGGCCAATGAGACATCTGCGGATTGGGCATACGCAGGCTACGTTTATCAAACTGCAGATGGCAAAAACTCTTCGCGGCAGAACTTTCTATTTGAGGCGGGTCTAGAGCGTCGTTTCTTGAATGATAAATCGATAAAACGGAACATTCGCACGATTTTCCCCCGCCTTTGGCAGGTTGTGACTGACAATGATGAAAATCACCCCGTTACGATAAAGGTAGGTGTGCGCGCCGCTAACCGCGACCTAAAAGTGCTGTTCGAATTTGATGATGGCAATCGCTGGGCCGTTGGGCCGGGCAATGTCGCCCAAGTTACCCAAATCTATCTCGGTGACCTGTTCCCCGATGCCTTTCTATAACACGCCATGATAGCGCAGCGCGGGTCAATAAAGAAACATGCGCTCAGCGGGGTCAAATCCGGCGAGAACAAAGGTTGGTGCCGCCCGCAATCTAACAAGACAAGCGTCTTTGTGAACGGTGCAGGACCTGAAGGCGCAGGCAACACAATCGGGCGGCTCACGTACTTCGAATAGCCGCGTCCAAGACACTAACCAAACGTAGTCTTCACTTGTCCGGCAGACGATACACATTCTCGCACCGATCACGAGCGCCAGACTTTGCTGGAATTGCATCGGGCCTTCCAACTTGACGCAGTGATGACGTGATCGGCGCCTTAGACGCTGTGCGGTTGATTTCCATGATCAGTTTCGTCATCGCGTCCGGGGCCTCAGACAATCCCCGCCGTTTCTTGTCATAAAAGCCAAGATGCCGTGCCAGCTTATCCAGTGCTGCAGCTTGATCCTCCATAACGACTCTCATCGCACCGCTTTTGGTCACCTCAACCCCTCGATACAATGGGCGGCTGCATTCGGGAATGTCTTCATATGCCGCGAAATGCACCCGCAAAAGCCCCAGACCATTACACTCCGGACAATCAAGATGCGGCGCACGTGTCGCGTTATACCCAAATCCGCCAGCGTTTGACGGTTCGAGCTCCATTGCACGAACATCCGTTGGCAAACCCTTCCAAGCATACACGGCGGCATCAAATTCACGTAGCGTGCGCCATTGATAATGATAGTGGGCACCATGACAGTAACGACAGGCACCACGCACCGGCCTGCAAATCCTACTGGGATCCGCACGCACGATCGCAACAAGAGACCTGAGCATATCCAAGGTTTCGAACTTAACGCGCTCAGAATATTCCGCCTCAAACGCGGCAATCCGGGCGCGAACCTTAACATTTGTCAACAAACGGGACCCAGCGGATTTTGCAGAGTTGTCGCTTTTTGGCGCATAGCCCGCGCGCTTGTACGCCGCAGTCGCATTGCGGTCCTTCATATACTCAAGGCAAAACGCCTCGTGCCTTATGTTCGCAAGTGCAGCCATCTGATTTCACATCCTTCGTTCGTTCACCTGAAGCAAAACCGACAGGTATTTTCCTTTACAAAACAGCCATTTTTCCATCCTGACTAAGCACAAGACGGAGTCCGGCCACCCGTACTTGCCCCCATATCCCTTGGAGCAAGACCCTCTTAATTCTTCCTATCCACGCAGTGCCGTTTTTCGATGGCCAGCCGCTTGCCCGTAAGCTTTTCACTTACCCCAGATGATCGTTCTACCGGTCTGGTCCCCCGTACGTCGTGTCGGGTGGGTTTAAATTCTGCGTTTCTTGTGGTCCCAGAGGATGCCGGTTGCCACAGGGTTGGGTGAGATCCCGGAAGAATTCCGTTTTTGGGCGCGGGAAACGAAAACCGAGGCAGCTGTCTTTACCAAGCGCGCGATTTGAAACGCCGCAGAAAGGGAAAACAGCCGCGTAAACCCTGACTTTGAACAACAGCTGAAAGGGCTCAGCGATTGATCAGAAATCACGGTCTTGTCTTGGTAAAACTGTAGATGAGTCATGGACGCACACATTCCCACCGCGAAACCGCGATCGTTAAGCTGTGCACGTCCTGTGCGATTTAGTCCCATAGATATGGGTTAAACGGACTATAGCGCTACTAAATGTGCGAGTCACGAGAGAAACGGGAAAACTCATCTAGAAAACAGTGGAATTGAAATGGCGCGGGCTAACCACGTTTCGCGGTGTAAGCACCCGATGAAGCTATAAGAGACGACGCCCGCCACGCGCGCGCAAACTAACACTCAGATCATCAAGCTATCACCACATCTGCATTGCCAATGGTCCAAGGCAGTCCTGGGCGGATACACCCGACACACCACCCACCGCGGCATAAGACGAGACGCAAAAAAACGTACAAAGCAAGCCTTTGACCCGTCATGCCGCCGCGCCTACTCCAGCCGCAACGCGTGCGATTCCCCAAATTTTTCCCTACGGCGTCTCGCGCTGCATAAAAGAGACGCACAGCCTCAGCACTGTGCGAGACGCCGTAGGGAAAAATTTTTCGCCCAAAATGGTAGGGGCATGCACACCCGATTGCAGCCGCACGCCAAACAGGGTTGAAATCCAAACGACAACCGTACTCGCCCTTTTATTGACAAAAACACAAATGATAACCACAAGTAGAACATTAACAATTTTTACTACTTAATGGGTTCTCTGTTCATGAACGCACCATTCAAGCAAGACGCCCGTATGGGTCATCTGACGACGGTTTTGGGTGGGGATACGCTTGTTTTGTTGCGGATGGTCACCGACGAGCACGTGAATGACTTATTCACCATTAAAGTTGAAGCGCTGTCCGAGGACGATGACCTCGATTTTGACGCGCTGATTGGCACGCATGCCACCGTCAGCCTCAAGAGCTTTGAACATCCAGATGTGCCGTTCGACGGGATCGTGACCGAAGCGACATTCGCGGGCATGCACGAAAACGGATGGCGCTATGAACTGACGCTGCGCCCGTGGTTCTGGCTGGCTGGACGTCGTCGTAACCAGCGCATTTATCACGAGAAAACCGTTGTTCAAATTCTCGATGAACTGCTCGCACCCTACGCGGGTCTCGGCAAACCTGCAGTTGAGAAACGGTTGAGCAATTCTTATCCGACGCTCGAATACACCGTGCAATACCGAGAAAGTGACCTCGCTTTTGCAACGCGACTGATGGAACGCTTCGGGATTTCCTACCATTTTGAACACGCCGACGGGAACCACGCGCTAATCATGACCGACGCGATGACCGCCCATGACCCGCTGCCGGGGGCATCCCGCAAATTCCAGATTATCGCCGAAGGTCACCGTGCAAACGAAGAACATTTCTGGGATGTGCGGCCAACGCGGCGCATGACAACCGGCGGAATAAGGTTAACGGACTACAACTTTAAGATGCCCAACGCGGCGATGGAAGTCGACCGCATGGGCGACGCCCAATACGCGGAAGGCCAAATCGAAAGCTACGATTATCCGGGCGATTACCTCGAAGCCGGGCGCGGAAAAGACGTCGCACGCCTGCGGACACTTCAGGAACGTGGCCAGGATCACCGCCACCGCGCGGTCGGCGATTGCACCTCGATGCGCGCCGGATTAACCGTCAAAATCGCAGGCGATAAAGTCAAAGGCGTGGCCGATCCGTGCCTGTGCCTATCCGCCAGCCATGCCTATTCGACCGCCGCTTACGCATCGGGCCAAGGCGGCGATGGACCGAATTACGAAGGGTCCTACGTGCTGCTGCCAGTGTCGGCGCCCCTTGCACCTGAACGTAAAACACACATCCCGAAAGTGCACGGCCCGCAAACGGCCGTAGTCGTCGGCGAGGGTGAGATCGACTGCGACGAATACGGGCGGATCCTGGTGCACTTCCACTGGGATCTCGACAAGCGGTATTCGATGCGCTGCCGTGTGTCGCAAAACTGGGCCGGTAAAGGCTGGGGCGGCATGGTGATCCCACGGATCGGCATGGAAGTCGTCGTGGAATTCCTCGAAGGCGACCCGGACAAACCGCTGGTCACAGGCTGCGTCTACAACGGCAAAAATGGCCCAGCCTATCCCCTGCCCGACAATAAAACGAAGTCCGTTTTTCGCACAGACAGCCACCAAACCATCGAGAGCTATGCTTTTAATGAGCTAACATTTGAGGATGGCAAGAACCGTGAAGAAATCTTCGTGCGTGCGGCCCGAGATTACACCGTTAAGATCGACAATCATGCGACAACCCGCGTGGACGAGAACGAAATTCACTCAACTGGCGGTCACTCACTCAATGAAACGGAATTGTCGCGAACAGATACGATTGGACAAAGTCTGAGCATCCAAATCGGTGGAGGGCCTGGAGGGGTATTCGTTGGCGGTGATGCCCGAAAAGACCCTTTTGGCATGCGTCCGGCAGCTTATAAGCTAGGTCTGACGGGCGCGGGTGCGCGGGGAAACTTTATCCTCTCGGCTGAAAAAACCATAACTATTGACGCGGGAAAGTCCTTCGATCTTGATGTCGAAACAACAGCGTCTGAGCGCGTCGGTACAACAAAGTCCCTCAACGTCAGCAAGGACTACAAGGTTTCAATCGGCGAAAACTCAAAGGAAACTGTGGGTAAACGCAAAGTTATCGATGCGCATAAAGAAATCCTACTGCGGTGCGGCAAGTCAGAAATACAAATGCTTGCAGATGGAACGATCAACATCAACGGCGCAAAGCTAAACGCGACACTTGATGACTTGGTCAAAATACTTGCCGGCAGAATTGATCTAAACTGATGAACAAGAAAACCAAAATCTTGGCTAGCGGTTGTATTGTTGCACTCTTGCTAGGCGCATGGGCAATTATTGGCACGGGTTCAACACAGGGACACCCAATGAAAAAAGATATGACGTTTGTTTTGGGGGAAACCGTTTCACGATCAGGTGGACTAGTCGTTTTGCAAATCATTGAGATCGACGAAAGCGAATTTTCTCTTGATGGAAAGACCCAGACAATTCCGATCGATTCAGCAGTAACAATCGTCAATGTGCCCGTCATCAAAGGCGCGGGGTACGAATATAGGTTTATTTCTCCTAGCGAACCAACCGCGACTACCAACCGGTTTTCAATCGGCTCAACCACGCTCCCCGACGATAACAGCACGACGACCCTTTTATACCACCACATCGATGCAAACCCATCTTGGGGCGTCAGTTTTAGTCGGCGGGTGAGTGCGACCCTGCAATTTGCGAGAGCGCACCTAGACTACATCTGCACGCCAGTAGTCGATGTTTTGGTGTGTGATGCCTCGGCGGTTTTAGATGGCGAGATCCCCGAATGAGCACCTTGGTTCTCCATGTACGCTCATTCCATCCGCTGACAAATTTCGGGCTTGGCGGACTTTTTTTTCATGGCGATGGTCGTGGATTTAGCTCTTCGGTTTCAGTCACATCACGCATTAAATCCGAAAAACACTTCAACCTTGCTGCCGCATCTTCAACCGCCGCGACCGTCGTGTCTGACGTGAGCTCCCACCCATTTGGCATGTCCAGCGACTACTCCGATCCAGGGACGCAACCACATGCGACGCTTGATAGCGCCCAGATAGATCCATACCGGCCGGATGGCGATCAGGGTTTACAGTCAGCGCTCGCATACACTGGACAGAATTTCGCGATGCCGTGGGTCGAAAACGACTGGATGAAAGAGAATATTTATGACCATGCTGTTCCTGGCCTTGATGTCATGTGCTCTCTTCACCTTGAAATTGATCGCGATGAGAAAAAGATGTCGTTCTCCTTCCGCATGGTTGGCGACGGATTTCCGAATGCCGAGGCATTTCTGCTTGATGGCGCAAATGCACCGTTAATGCTCGCAACGCACCGGCGCGTCGGCTCGGCTCTTCATCAATTACGGGGCAATCGTCGAATTGCGATGACATCAACTGCAGGTGAAGTTGATTTTGACAATGATTTGTTTGGCAGTACCTTAACCCCATATCATTGCCTTGATTACGCGACATTCACCGGGTCACAGATTGATGTTTTTGAAGAAACCTCCACACAACCTACTAGTCGAACGGCTTGGAACAGCATGCATACGGGCCGCGATGCAGTTGGTGATTGGGTCCGTTTGACTCAAGATCGTGCGATGCCGACTTTCGTTCCTGGGCGCAGTGGTAGCTCTATGCCATGACAAAAATTGAACGCCCATCACTTAAATTATTCTTTTTTTCACAACACACAGAGAGGTTTTATGATGCCAAAAATTTCTCGGATCGGTGACATTGGGACGGGTCATGCCTGCCACTTCCCACCCACGGCAGCCACTGCCGGTTCGTCTGATGTGTTCGTAAATTCCATCCCCGTCGTCCGTCAGGGCGATGCTTTTGCACCACATGCCTGCGGGACCTGCCCTGCGCCTCCCCATCCACGAAGCCTATCCGGTGGATCAGGCACCGTATTCGTTAACGGTAAACCGATTGGACGTGTAGGCGATGCAATCTCTTGCGGCGGGAATGCAAATGCTGGATCCGAAGACACTTTTGCCGGTGGCTGACAGCTGACGCGTTAGCGAACACCATACTTGCGACGTCTTTCGAAATCCTGCACTTCGGCGCGGCACCCTATATCGTCGCCTTCGACCCCACCAAACCCAAAGCCGTCAACGATCTGTTACACGCCGCGAGATTCCCCCACACAGGGTTTATCGCCGAAAAAGATGCGACGACCTGCGCCGCCACAACGCCTCTTGGCTGAACGTAACAATTGATGAAGGAACGCAAATGGCCCTTTTCCGGTTCTACGACACCCGCATCCTGCTCGCCTTTCTCGGCACGCTTCAGGCTACCGACGCCGCAGCGTTCTGGGGACCGTCAGAGCGGTTCTATGCGCTCAAATCTGGCGTGCCATCTGTTATCACCCGCCCCACACTCAGCGGACCAAACAGTGCAGCTCTTCCGCTGGAAAAACCCTACGCGGTCAACGTGCAACAAATCGAAATGTTCACCCAAATCACCGATCAGGTGTTCCGCAACCGGCTCGCTGATTTTTTAGGGCGCGTCTTTTGGGAACAAGGCGAAACGCTCTCGCAAGCCCAACGTCTCGAGATCGTCGATCAGGCCATTCTGGACTGCGCATGGCTCGAAGTTTGCCGCGAAGGCGATGTTGTGTCGATGGCAGTTCTGCGACTTGTCACACCTGACCTCGTCGCGGATGACGCCTATCGCGACGCTGTGATTGAACAGGTGCCAAACCCCAACCAACGTGTCGCAGCCTATCTTGGCGAAGCGGCTATCCACATGTCAGCCCAAGACAAAGAGCTCTTCTACGGGAAGGTTGGTTTTTGGTGGGAATTCGTGAAAGGTAAAATCTAGGCCATGATGAACCCAGAATCTGCGCGTATTATTGCTGATAGTGTTGCAAGAAAGGTTGAACCATTCGTAAGATCAGAAGCGCTTGATCCAGCCACACGGTCCCTGCCGCCCTATAATTGCCCGACAGGGACTTGCCGGACCGACAAAATCTGCACAGAGGTCTCTGTCGGCGACCTGATCGATCCGATGGGGCGCGAGCATATCGAACGCAACGCTTGCAACAAATGCCCGTCAACAAATCCAACGCCGGTTGTCCGCATCGGGCGAACTGGTCGCGGTGGGTCGATAACCTACGAAGAAATCACGCATTATACAGACCGCGAAGGCAATACTTGGACGCCAGACAGCGGTCTCACAGCCCCAGTTTTCCACGGCGATGCCGGGCTCGGAAACCGGAATGCCGAAAATCAAACTTACCGCCTTCTACTAGGACAAGGCGGGCGCGGCTGGCAGTGTCGCTACTATGGCGGCGCGGTTGATGACACGAGCCTTGATTTAGGAACATATGACTACGCTCCAGCACCAGGTACAGCACGCGCCGTCGGTAATCGCATCACCTTTGGTCTAGTTGGTGACGTCCACAACGACATGGACGTCAGCCCTCATGGCGACAATCCGAATTATGCGCCCAATCTAACCGAGATTTACTAATCCAATGCCCAAACTCCGTGACCCACTCACAGGCGCCTTCCGTCTTGGCACAGACCTGACACCTGCGGACATCTGGACCGGCCTGTACAGCGATGCCCAGATGTGGCAGCGATCAGCATTCGCAGCAGACACCCTGCGCCAACGCGCATCTATCGACGATAACACCAAGTCTCTTTTGACAGCACTTGCCCCCTGCCCCGCCACACGCTGGCAAGCCTTCATTGAAGCTCAAGGCGTCACCCAGATCGGAGCCATCGCGCTGTCGTGGTGCGCAGACGTTGAGCTTAGCACCGTCGCGGACCTTTTTCTGCGCGAAATCTCTTGCCCCGCCGATATTGATAAACGCGCAGCACAGCGCCTGAACCCTGCCCTTCTGCCTAACACACGGTCACTAAGCGAATTGGCCGCATCGGCACAAAGCGACATCAAAACGCTTGTCCTCATGTGCCTCGGCCAAGCAACGCCTATCACCTTCGACGTCTCAGCTGCATGGCTCCAAGATTTGCCTGCCATCGTCGGTGCGATCCTGCTTGAACGCTACGATCCCGCAGTATCTCAACTTGATCCAAACATCCTCTCAACGTGGCGAGCGGCCGCTTAACAGGGCGTTTGCGCCAAGCGGCTCCCCTCCAACGCAAAACGCTGTTTTCCATCGCTGACGCTGTGTGACCCCGTCACGATAACATTCTCAACATCCGCACCTTTGCACACGACCAAACTATCATCCGTCAGCGCATACAACTGCCCATCATCCACCGCGAAATACGGATTTAGAAACCGCAGAGCGGACGCGTTCATCCCCGCCACAGGTTTGCGATACCGACTGCCCAGCAACATGTGACCCGCACCGTCGATCAACAGGCGTGGCGCGGGGCTGCGTGCTGTCTGAAGATCAAGCGCACCGATCCGCTTCACTTCCTTCCCGCGAAACAATAGCGCCTTACCCATTGTCGCGAACAACCGACCAATCGGCTTCACCGCAGCTGGATTGGCGATGTCGCGCTTGCGCACGCCTTCCACGATTAACCCCTTCGCATCCATCGCATAGGCACCACCAAGCAGCCGGAAGCTATCCATATCCGCCTTCACGATCATCAGCCGATAGTAATCGCGCGGATCGGTCAGGTTCATGAAATACGCCTGATTGGCACAGCGATACCAATCGTCGCCAAGGGCCTCGAAACTCTCAGGATCAGCGTCTTTCACGACAGGCCGCTCATATCCCTCCAGCCGTGGTTCCACATAGCGCAAACCAGACCGATCAACCCCGAACACATCGACCACATGGCGAAAACTGTTGTGATCGATGTAATCCACCGACACCCATTCACGCTGTCCGCGCTTGCGAGCTTCAACCCAAAGCTGGTGACCATCGCTAAAATATGGACCGCCAATCGGCACACGTTCTGTCTGCGCTGGTTGATCATGGAACCAAGCCGTCTTAACGTCAGGCCGTGCCGCGAAATACGCCGCCCACCGATCATGGTCATTGGCAGAGGATACAACTTTTCCGCCGTAATAGACCCTGTTTTTGTCAAACGCGCGGTACTGGCCAACCTCTATCGCGCAGGTAAAACTCTCCTGATCCGCGCCCTCAATCGGTGTGCGTTCCCAATAGATTCGGTGCTTATCGGCAAAGTATTTGCCCTCTACGCCAATCGCCTCAAAGCTCGCTGCATCGGCACCGTCGATGGCAACGCCGTAGCTGTAAACGCGGCGCGAATCCTTCGCGTAATGACTATGTTCAATGCGCTGCGTGACGGGGTTGCCATAAGGATAGCTGACCACCGCAAAACTCCCCGGATCGCCGCCCGTCAGCCGCAAATTGGTGATGTAATACCCAGCGTCTTTGTCAGCCGCATACCGTTGATTGAGCACCCGAAACGTCGCCGGATCAGCGCCACGCGCCACGAACCAATGGCGCGACGTAGGCTGTTCCCCCTGCCCGTACACGCGTTTGCCGTCGGTAAACCACCGCTCGCCCAGCTTGCCAAACGCGGTGCAATCGATGCCTTCAATCACATCGCCCTTCTTGGTCTTTAAGGGCTGTCCCGCAACACAAACATGCTTGCCATTGTGAACATAGCGGATCGTCGGGAAATGCCGTTCGCACAGATACTGCGCAACCCAATCAACGCCCGCAAATGGACCAATCCGCGGGTCCGCTTCCACCACCCGCCGTACCTTCGCCAACCGATCACGCATGCCAAACCGGAGCGGCGCACGTTTCCCAGTCAGGTGCTTGTATAGCGCGCGATTCCTCTCAGGTGCCGCCAAACCGCCCCGTTCAAACGCGTGCGCCACCCATCCCGTATCGGCAAAATGCAACTGGGTGTAGCGCTCTTGGCAGCCGTCCCACACAGCCTGCGTGACGTCCATGCAAGCCAGTATATCCTCCGCAGGCACACCTGCGTCCATGAACAAACGTCCAGCATACCAGTCAGCGTAAGGCATTGGAAACGCGTCATCATATGTCATTTCAACGACCGCACGAGACTGTTTTTCATCATCACAAACGATGACAAGGCGGGCAAACGCGTAAAGAACTGTACCTTATCTGTCGGCGGATCAAAATTTTGCCAAAGCCCGAGAACATGTAGACGGCCATTGTGCCAGATGACACTCGCCTCGATATCGCCGCCCTCTGCGACGTTCACCCGCACAACGCGGGCGGCAAGCTCTGGCACGGTGTCGTCAACCGTGTTGCTCACCACCTCGAGCGTAAGTGCCGTATCGTCCATGTTCTGGAAATACTGGACGACAAAACGCTCTGCGACCTCTTCCAGACCAGTGGGTTGATCGCCTTCGACCACATGCAGCCACATTAGGCCTTTTGTCGGTCCGCCCTCCCCTGGACGCAGCATCTGCATCTCGGCGGGCAGCGGGCCAGTGAAGTCGTTAATCGGAACATCCCAAATGGCAGGCACCGCGAATGCGATCGTCTGTTCACCTAGCGTCACAGGCACATCCTGCAACTGACCACCAAAATTCGCCGCGGTACCGTCTGCGAAATCGAGCCCTTCAACAAACTGCTGATATACCTCAAACCCCGCTGCACGACGCGCATCATATGCGTCCTGTGTCGCGATATCAGACACATCAAACAGAACATGCACGGTCAATGCAGACTGCCCTCGCGCATAACACCGCGTGAAAGCGCCCGTCGTTTGCTGTTGGTCGTTTGCCTTCGTCGCAAAAGCTTCGGTCATCGTCATGTTGGGCGTGCTACGTATGTTGCGGATACGATACCCGTCGGCTTCGATTTCGTAACGACATAGCGCTTCAGATGCAGCAGGACTGGCAAGCGCATAGCCAACAATGGTTACCTTCAGCCACTCTCGGGGATCTTTCACAAGCCCGATATTACCAATATTCCCGATTGTACCTGGGGCGGGACGGTTCATCGGGACCGTATCAATAGACGCGCCTCGCACAACACTGGTCGAAAAATTCAGAAGGGGATCGGCAAAATCGAACGCCCGCGTTTCCCAGTCGAGATCATCTTGCGCAAGGGCCGGCGTGGCAACCGCCAGCCATACAATTGATACAAACTTCCACATACCACTTAGTCCTACCCTACACGACTTACCCGTCAGATTGGCAAATTGAAGCCTGCGTTCACAGACCAATTTCATCTTAAATAACAGGCTGAACTGCGCTACCAATAACATATTGTTTTATCTCTTTAGGAATCCGCTCATGAAAATTGTCGTCGCCGGAATTGGCTATGTGGGCCTGTCCAATGCTATTTTGCTGTCACAGAACCACACGGTCGTCGCCGTTGATCTGTCCGAAGATCGCGTGCAAAAGCTCAACAACCGCGAAAATCCGATCATTGATACGGAGATCACCACGTACCTTGCTGAAAAAACGCTGAACCTTAGCGCCACAACCTCCAGCGATGCGTATAAAGACGCGGAAATCGTTATCCTAGCGACCCCCACCAACTACGACCCTGTCGCGAACTACTTTGACACCTCATCCGTCGACAAAGTCATCGAAACAGTCACGACGCAAAACCCCGACGCGCTGATCATCATCAAATCAACGATCCCTGTCGGGTTTGTCGAAGAAGCCCGCATCCGTTTCGCGAACGATAACATCATCTTCAGCCCTGAATTCCTACGCGAGGGTCAGGCGCTCTACGACAACTTGTACCCGTCTCGCATCATCGTCGGGGAACAATCGGACAGGGCGCAGGCCTTCGCCGAACTCCTCCTCGAAGGGGCAATCAAAACGGACGTCGAAATCCTTCTCACCGGCCCGTCCGAGGCTGAAGCGATCAAGCTTTTCGCCAACACCTACCTCGCTATGCGCGTCGCTTTTTTCAACGAACTCGACAGCTATGCGCTGGCGGGCAACATGAATACCGAAGAGCTGATCAAAGGCGTCGGCCTCGACCCGCGGATCGGCGACCATTACAACAACCCGTCCTTCGGTTTCGGCGGCTATTGCCTGCCCAAAGACACCAAACAGCTGCTGGCAAACTACGCCGACGTGCCGCAAAACCTGATGCAAGCCATCGTCGACGCCAACCGAACCCGCAAAGATTTCCTATCAGATCAGATCGTCGCGAGGTCGCCGAAGATCGTAGGTATCTACCGCCTCGTGATGAAAGCAGGCAGCGACAATTTCCGGCAGTCATCCGTCCAAGGGATCATGAAGCGGATCAAGGCGAAAGGCGTCGAAGTCATCGTTTATGAACCAATCATGGAAGACGAATCCTTCTTTGGCTCGCGGGTGATCCGTGATTTGAATGCGTTCAAGGCCGAAGCCGACCTGATCATCGCTAACCGCCTGACAGACGATCTAGCAGACGTTACAGACAAAATCTTCACACGTGATCTGTTCGGGGCCAGCTGACAACGACAGCAACCGATCGCTAGCGATATCTAAACTGACGGCGACCTTAGTGGCCGCCATCAGCACTTTCAAAGCGCTACTCACTCATCAAAGAGATTTGGTAACTCGATTTTTGTTATATGTCCGACGCCTTCTTTGTCTAATTCCTCCTGGTCTGTGTTAAGCATTACCCGGAGCAATTCGGCACCAACATCGCTTGTCTCGAACATAGCTACAGAACGGCCTACAGCTCTATTAATTAGTTCAGTCGCCGCGGATACACGTGCACTTTCACTGCTGCCATTCTCAGCCACGTCAACAAGCGCGTCTAATGCTGTCGACAAATGCCTTTGCGCTTCGCCTTGAAACTTCGCACGGTCAAGTAAAGAACGTATCTGTTTTGCACCTGGCGGACGGCCCGCCCCTGGGCGCTTGCCTCCTCTCATCGTCATCTCCTTTGATTTTTTGATAAATTTATCGAAGCTGATTTAAGTTGCTTATTCTAAGCAAAACTAATCCTTCGGCTTATGGCTCAAGCAACTTTTGATAAGCGGCCCGCAGTTCAAGCAATTGCGAGCGAGAAAACCGTGCCCCTGGCTCAACAGGAGCCCAATAGCCATCATCACTTTTCAAAAGGAGCTCTTGATCTTGCCGGGAGATATCCAGTTGCGATAGGAGTTGACGTAGTTGTTGGAGCTGGAACCCGGAGAGATTTCGCTTCTTTAGATCGACCGCTGCAGCGATCTGAGCTTGTTCTCTATTCTCTTTCTTATACGATGGAACCCCCTTGTTTTTTGTGGGTTGCTCACCATATCTTTTGGATGAATCTATACCATCTTTTTGGTAGCCAGGATTCTTGCTTCTGAAGCTTTCTTGTTCACGCTGGGCCGCGGCGCGTCCCCAAATTTCTGGGCAGATCGTGTATTCCGTCTTGCGGACTCCCCGGCCCCGTTTGATGTTGAACACACCGTATCGCTGCAGCGATTTGATACGGGCTACCACAGTATTGAGTGCCAGACCCAATTCAGTAGCAATCTCCGAGTCGCTGACACGAATTTTGCCCGTCTGATGATCAGGTTTGGAGTTAAGTATCAGTGTAAAGGCCAGATCACGTGCCGCCACCGGGCCCGGTGTTTGAGTTATAAGCTGGAGTACTTGAAGTTTAATATCGCAGAAGCGGTAGTTCGTTTCCATTTTCTGGTTCCTTTTTTTTGGTGGACATAGAATTGCAGACCTGTGCTTTCGAACAACCGACAAGGACCGGATAGTTCTGCAATAATCTCAAACTTCCAGGAAAAGAACCAGGTAAGTATTTGTTTTTAAATTAAATAATATCGAGAGATGATCTCGACAAAAGCGACCTTCATCGTAAGTAGTACGACGCTCACAAATATTTGACGTAGCTTCGGGGCGGCAATTCGTTTGTGTCTGTATGTTTTTTTTGTTCATCTACGATAGGCGTCAAAACGCAAGGCAAGTAGCCTAGCGTTTGATCTCATTGAGATTTCAGGTCTTGATCAGCGAAGCTAATAACCGTCTAGTTTTATGCGCCATCAATCCCCAGCGTGATAGGATAGAGAACAGGTTGGACAACAAATACTGGTGTTTCAATCTCAGGCGGCACAAAGTCGATGCCATGTACCTCGAAGAAATCACCGATGGCCTCAAGACCCAAAAGATCGTCAAAAACGGAATGGCAATCTAGAACGCCGAGCGCCCCCATCTCGCGCTAGATCGGCGAACGCCAGACGAGGCATACGAGTCTGGCTTCAAAAAGCAGCATGAAACCTAAACCCGGTACACCTAAGACAAGCCGCAAAACTATCCGAAAAGATGGGACCACTTCAATCAACCCATTGTAGTCTTACGGATCAGTTTCCGAACTCGATCGGTGTACTCTTCTTTTTTGGTGGTCCGGTGCACCTGTGGATCAAGCAACATACATAACTCGATCATGAGTGACTTTTGTTCGATCCGCCCAATACCGTTGATCGAATGATATAGCACCGAGTATAGGTCGCGCCACAAGCCGAACTGTTTTTCTGAAAGTCGCGTCGTGACTTCCTGATTATGATTTTTCATCAGATCAAGAGAAATTTTCAAACGAGCTAGTACTTCGTTTCGCATCTCACCATCGGGATCGAAGTCCTCAAAAATACTCTTTTTAATATGAGGCCACTCGAGCTCTTCAAAGTTATACTTTTCGTCATTCACACTTTCCGCTAACAGCTTTGGGTTGAGAAGGTATCGAATAACGTGTTGAAAGTTAAGCTGGTTTAAGCCTCCTGTTTGCCCAGAAGGTAATGGTCGTTCCTCATACAACGCTTTTAGCTTAGTAGCGTTTTTCCAACTAGTGCTTTTAACCATTTCGCTGCGAAACGGACATCATAACGTTCGTACAAGTTCTTACTGTTAGCCACACGATACGTTGTGAATATATCCACAATGGATTGGTATTGTTGGTCATTTTCAAAACGCCCCTTTAGCTTATCATTTTCTTCAATGAGATGACGAACAACCGCACGCTCTTGAGACATCATGACGTCATTGTCATCAGCGGGCATAAGATGGGGAAGCATCATGTAGAAAGAATGCGTCCTGAACTTAGGTAACCCATTTATCCTACTGACATCATCATATTTGAACATAGCACGTTTCTTCGTGGTCTTCATAATAACTCTCCGTCCACAATAAGGGCGCTATGGCGCCTCGAACAGATGCGCGATTTCTTGCATGGCGGCGTCGAGCGTTTCTCCGTCGACGGTTGGTCCACTGATCCGGATGAAGTAACCTTTGCTGTCGCTTGAGCGCGTCAACTTTACACCGCTGGACAGTTGCATTTCGTTACCTTTCGCGGGAAGCGGTCTTGCTTTGGGGCGGC
>CP081163.1 GCA_025141675.1 Rhodobacteraceae bacterium S2214 | reverse complement strand
TCCTCAGTCTTAATAATAGCAGACGTTCCCAAGCGGGTTTGCGCCGCTTGCGAAGCTTCGCAATCAATATCCATTCCAAAGAGTTTAGCGTTTGGTAGCTGTTCTAGAGCCGCATCTAGCAGTTCACCATCACCACATGCTGGGTCGAGCAGATTGCCAGACCACGTCTCACCAAGATGTTCCTTAAGTAGGACCGCACCCCATGTGGCTAGAAATCTAGGGGTAAACACCTGACCTTTCTCAAAGCCAACCGGAAGGCTTACTGCCGCGTCTTCAAAGCGCCTTTCTAGTTTGGTAATCAGCATGCTATTTCCCTGCCCTGTTGCTCTCAAAATGACTATTTAGAGAGGGTCTTTTCTTTACTTATCTGACAAGTATTTTTGATTAGTTATCCATTCACGAGGTAACAGATAACACTTATCAGTTATCGTCTACGCCCATCAATTTCTTCATTGGCAGGTATATCTATGCCACCGGACCTAAGGCACTCGTACAAAAGCTCTTTTTGGGTCAGTTGACGTTTCTTGGCCTCTGCCGCAAAGGCTTCTTTTATAGGTTTAGGAACGTTGGTAAAAGAAAACTGAACGCGTGGCGCATCCCTTAACGCAGAGGACTTCGCCTTACTTACGCTCGGTAAAGGCGCAGCCAGAGCCTTAATCTTTCGAGCACTATCATCGCCATCAAGATCGTCATCGAGATTTACGCTGACTTTGGCCATGCGCCGCTCCTATAAAAGTTGATAAGGCCCCTGCCTTGTAGGTCAGCCAAAACAGACTGTGCAGATGTCTTGGCCGCACCTTGTGGTGCCATGCCAGTTGAGGTCATTTCCTTAAAGCCTGTTCGATGTGCACACATCGCACCCAGCCTTGGAACGCCCTGAGCATCTAAGGCATCGGTAATTGCCTGAGTGATGTTGGTATGGGTATCCACGTCCATCATCACAACAAGAGCGGGAATTTCTCTCTCCATCGTTTCGGCAACGCTCTGGACATGAGAAAAGGTTCGTTTAGCGCCCTTAGCATCCGCTTCATTTGCCTTCGAGGGTATGAGGATGAGATTGGCAGCAGCAATAGCGTGCATAGACATGGCAGACTTGAATCCCGCCGTATCTACAAAAATTGCGTCATACGCTGGTTCAGCTTTCTTGAGGGCTTTAACGGTGGGAAGAAGTTTTTCGTCATCTTCTTCAAATACCCAATCCAAGTTGGTTTTCTCTTTTTTTGCCCACGATTCTAGGTGACGTTGAGGATCAGTGTCGATCACTGCGATCCTTGCGCCATCGACAACCATAAGGCTCGCAATCGCGGTTAGGAGAGTCGTTTTTCCGGCCCCACCTTTTTCCTGAACTACGCTGATGACCTGCGTCATAACTCACCTCACTTTTTATGAAACGGATAACAGGTAACTCATAATAGTCAACACTTAACTGATAACAAATAAGCCATAACTGGTATTTGTTATCAGTTAGGGAGCCTTACCTTTCCGCTCGTACCACTTCCGGCAAAACCCAACAAAAGCCCCGTCTGCATGGCGCGGAGCCTCGCTCATCCACATCCGCCACTCCTGTTCGAGAAAGTAGACATCCCAAGAGGGGGCGGCTTCACGCGCTTTCTCATAACCATCTGAAGAAATGCGGACTGTATCCGACAGCCCAGAAGCAGGTTGTTCGGCGTATACCTCAAGAAACTCAGGTTTTGGTGTAATTTCCAGAATGTCATGCAACAGCCGAAAGCGATAATCTGGCATATGCGATTGCGCTTCATCTGCCTTGCAGATGGTTTTTACGAGACGTTTGAATTCCTTTGATGTGGAGGTCGAACCCGTCTTGTGCTGCAATTTGTCCAAGCCAATCCGCCAGACTTCCTGTTTTCCACAGTGCTTGCGGGCTAGTTCATAAAGGCGGCGCTCCAAAGGCTTCCGAAGCTGGAAATAGGCTCTGTGGAGGGTCAGAACATTCTTATTTTCAATGGCTTTTACTAGCCAGTCACCCATTTCAAGCTCTACGCTTAGCAGCCGTCCGGTCGAGTCTTCCTTGACTATACGCGCGTCTGTAATGAACGAGATGGAACGCCATTCCCCTATTCCGTGATCGTGAATATTGGTCTCAATCTGCGTAAACTGGAGGCGGGTAAGGGCGCGTCGCAGTGTTGCGTAAGCCTGTCCCGTCGTGTGACGGTTAGTTGCTTTGAGAAGATCATGCGCCGAAATTTGGACGCGGCGACCAATTTCCTGTCCATCATTTTTTGCGGCCATGAGTTGGCTAAGGACATAAATCAAAATGTCCCTGTCAAAGACATTTGCGCGGCCCTCTTCGGCAGCGGGAGTGATCTTTACCTTCACATTGCCCTGCTCGTACTGGAACGCGGCCATGTCTTTCTTCACAGATAGCGAAAAAAGCGGATGCTCCATTGAGGCACGGTCACTCTTCGGTGTCGCATCGAGGATGTCGCACACAAAAAGATCAGGCTCAGTATGCCTTTCTGGAAGAAGAGCAGTGCGTTTTCTTGGTCTTGCCATTATTCGATACTCTACACACCGTTGTTCGACAGTCTGCCCACCAGACCGCCGCGTTCTTCGATACTCTACACACCTTTCTTCGATAGTCTACCCACCATTCCTCGATACTCTACACACCAGGCAGTAAAAATAGGGCGTTTTTTATATTTTATAACAAGGACTTACAAATCCAGCGATTCTCGTAACACATATATTAACACATATATAACACACAGCTTGTCAGCCCGACTGCCGCCATCACCAAAACCAACCATCGTTTGCACCTTGCACACAGATAGGAACACCCGTTGTTGTGGAGGTCCATAAACCGCCAAGGACAGCGCAACCGGATGGGTAAGCTGCAATGAAACGAGGAAGAACAAGCAGACTGACCACGAACAAAATTGCGACACCGCCCGCAAGCCACGGTAATCGTGCCTTGAACCGTTCCACTTTGGCTTCACGTGCACAAATGCGATTGATGAGATCAGCGCGTTGATCAGTTAGATGTTTCACCGCACCCGCCAGCTTTTCCCTTTCCACTGAGAAATTATGTTCGGTTGCGATCAGATCAGCCGTGACATCGTTGAGCTTGGCATCAACGGTCTTGGCTATCAGCTCGCCATAGAGCTTAGGATTGGTCTGGTCCTGCGCCCCAACCGCCGCTGATCGTGCCTCTGTTGCCCTGAGATTGACCTTGGCCAGCAACTTGCCCTGTTCATCCATCCGCTCAGACATTCCCGCCAGCGCCGTGGCGAACAGTTCGAGGCTGTCGCGCATTTCATCATCGGACAGGGTAGGGAAGGTGGGTTGATCCAGAGAGGTTTTGTCAGACATCGGGCAGTATCCTTTTCAGATCATTAGTCTTGCGGGACAAACAGCCCGTTAAATTCACGGTCGGCGTAATAGCGCAGCTTTTGCGTTATTGCCGTTGGCTGGCCCTGGACGCGCAGAAGCTGGAGTTCCTGGGGAAGCTGCATAATCTCATCCGGTGTCAACAGATCGCGGCCTGTGATGCTGGTGCCAGTTGTTGGTACATCGCCGGGTTTGCGGCTTTCGGTCTGATACCCGATGGTTTCTTGTCCCATCGTCTGGCTGATCCACATGGCCGTCTCAAAATCATTCACCCCGAACACCTGTTGAACACCGGCGTTTGCAATGAAGGTCGAGGCCCGTGCGCCGTAGAGATCGCGAAGCTGGCTCATATCCTGCAAGATTGGCCAGAGCTGAAGCCCATAGCCCGCCATCAGCCCCATAGCGCGTTCCACAGCTTCCAGACGGCCCAGAGCCGCAAACTCGTCTAACAGGAAGAGGGCAGGGCGGTTTAGGCGCTCTACGGGCCTCTGAGCGGCGATTTGGGGGCTGTGAGGACCTGTCGGTGTCGCTGACACCTCTGCGTCCCGTGCGATGTCCTGAAGCGCCTGAGAGACCAGAAGGCGCAGCCAACGGCTATAGGCGTCCAGACGGTTCGGGGGCAGCACGAGGAAAATGGACGTGATCCGGTGGCGCAGGTCCGAGAAGTGGAAATCCGACCGCGCCATGACTTTGGCGATCCGTGGGCTGTCGAGGAAGTGTGTGTGGCGCTGCGCGTTCGACAGCACCGAGGCCGCTTCCCGTTCCGCCTTGCCGACAAACTTATTTGCTGCGCGGGCCACCAACCCGTCCGCCGCATCGCTGTCCTGCATCAGTTTGAGCAGCGCCGTCATCCGATCCGGAGGCAGGGTGAGATATTCCCGCACGGCCCCAAGGTTGCGCCGCGACGGTTCTTCATGCGCCACGCAGAACATAATCAGCCCAGACAGAAAGGATTTGGCCTCTTCGTTCCAATGCGGATCACCGGACTGTCCGGCGGGGTCCACCACCAGCGCATCCGCCAATGACATTGCATCTTCGCTCAGGTCTGGGCTGTTTGCCGAAAGCCGGTCCAGCGGGTTGTAGGACGCGGACGGCCTGCCGGTGACTTCAAACGGATCAAGAACATGGACCGTGCCAAATTGTTCGCGGGCCGCACCTGTGATCCGGGCATTCTCGCCCTTGGGGTCGATGACCAGCACCGAGCGTTCAGCCAGCAGCAGATTGGGGATCACAGTACCGACGCCTTTGCCCGCCCGTGTCGGAGCGAGGGTCAGCAAGTGGGCGGGGCCGTCATAGCGCAGCAGCTTGCCGGTGCGCGGGTTGCGACCGATCAAAAGACCGTCCGCCTGTTCCAGCGCCCGCAGTTCCTTTTTCCCGGCGAACCGTGCCGAGCCGTGGCTGTCGCGCCCAAAGCCACCGAAGAAATTTTCTGCACCGGAGCGTTCCAGCCAGTCCCGATAGGCAAGGACAACACCGATCAGCATAAAGGGTCCAAAGACCACCCAATGCCAAGCACTTTCACCGGGATTCTCGCGAAAGAAAGCGAAGATGAACGGAGTGGCCACAAGGGTCGAGAACGCCGCGCCCAACACTAGCCATAGGATCAACCAGCCGAACAGGAACGGTGTCACGATCAGGCGCTGAAAAAACCTGAACAAACGATCCATGATCAGGCTGAATGTCCGCATCAAGACGAGGCATCCGGGTCAAGCGGGGAAGGGGAGGCTGACGAGGGTGCGTCCCAATCGACAAATGCTTTCTGGTCCTGGGCGCGGGGCAAGTTGCGAACGAGCCGATCCAGCATGGCGGCAGCGCTGCTGTCCCGTTCAGCCAAATCGAGCAGAGCGCCACCGAGGATCACTTTGCGACGTGTATCCATTTTGCGCTGTCTGGTGGCCTCACGATTCTTGAGCGCCTGTAGACGGGCCTTGGCCTGGGCGTATCGCTTTTCGGCTTTCTCAAGTTCGGTTTCGGCCAATGGTTAGACTCCGTTTCCAAAAAGAACTGGATCGAGGTAGCACTTGTCAGATCGAGGGATAGCGTTTACCCGTAGGCCTGTAAAGGACAAGGGCGCACTTATGCAAACTCTACACCTGCGGTTTCGAGATTTGCGTGCGATCCTCTTGGGGGAAACCCCCAGCCGATGGCCAACCCTTTCGCTGCGTACCGCCGCGACATGGAAGGGCGCGTTGCCCCTTCCAAACCTTCCCAGACCAACCTTGGCGGTTGGATCGCATCCCAAAACCTCGCACCAGCGTCTCGACCGATGCCCCACGCTGGGGGCCGGTCTGACGATGGCATCTCCGTTTCGGGAGCCTCGTGTTGTCGGACCTGTCGGTGCCAACACGAGCAAGGTTTGCTGGTCGCAAACCGCAGAGAACAATCCACATCCTGCCGCCCATCATAAGGCTGGGCAGGTTGTGGGGTGTTTTCTGCAAGCCCCGCGCTCAGAGGTCCAATGGACCGCTTCGCACGGCCTGTCTTTTCCCCTTCGGCCCCAGCGTTCTGGGGCGCGGGCCTCCGGGGAAAAGACGGCTGACCAGACCGCCAATGTCGTGGCATTGGCGGGGGTCAGCGTTGGCGCGGATCGGCGGTGCGAGCGCGCACTGCGACCGCGTTTCCGTCTTCTTCAGAGGGTGCGCTGATGGCCAGCTACCACCTCTCCGTGAAGACGATCAAACGCAGCGCCGGACGCACCGCGACGGCAGCAGCAGCCTACCGTGTCGGTGAGCGCATCGAATGCCAGCGCGAAGGCCGAATTCATGACTACACCCGCAAGAAGGGCATCGAGGAGACGTTCATCATCGCGCCCGAAAATGCCCCGGACTGGGCGCAGGACCGAGCTGCTTTGTGGAACGCCGCCGAGGCCAGCGAGACCCGCAGCAACTCTGTCACGGCCCGCGAATGGGAGCTGTCCCTGCCGTTCGAAATCAGTGCCGAAGTTCGGTCACAGATCACCCGCGAATTTGCTGAGCAGCTCGTCAGCCGCTACGGCGTGGCGGTCGATGTGGCAATCCATGCGCCGAACCGCGAAGGCGATCAGCGTAACCACCATGCGCATGTTCTGACCTCTACTCGCAAGCTGGAATCTGAAGGCTTCACCGCCAAGACACGGGTGCTGGATTCCGCACGGACCGGCGGCGTCGAGATCGAGCAGATGCGCGGTGTCTGGGCCGAGTTGCAGAACCGCGCTTTGGAGCGGGCAGGGGAGGTTGAACGGGTCGATCACCGCTCGCTTGAGAAGCAGCGTGAGACAGCTTTGGACAGGGGCGATACCCTGTCCGCCGACGAACTGGACCGCGATCCTGAGTTGAAGCTGGGACCAGCGGCAAACTCTATGGAGCGTCGTGAGAAGGCGGCTGCGGAACGCGAGGGCCGAGAGTATGTGCCGCTGACGGAGCGCGGGGCAGTGACACATGCGGCCCGTCAGGCACGAATGGCATTCCAGGACATGCGCGAGCGGCTGGACGTGGCACGAGAGACCTACGGCATGGCCCGCGACGAGGGGCAGGGGCGCGTGTCCGCTGGTCTGGCAGCACTACGCGCCGCAGTCGATAAAGACCGCAGTGGTGAGCGTGGGGCCGAGGATGTGCGCGAGCGGTTGGCCGGTATCTTGGACAAGGGCAGGGGTGAGGAGCGGACCCTCGACGATGGCAAGGAGGGATACAATTATGCCCGTGAGCGGTTGAAGGGCATATTGGACCGTGATGCGGAGGGTGTGCCGCAGGCGACCAGCCACAAGCTGGACGGGCATTCCGAGTTGGAGCAAGGCGTTGAACCTGGACCGAAGCCTTCAATCAAGGAGAGGCTGGACGACGTGTTGAACAAGCCGCGTGAAAAGCTGGATATCGAGGATGAG
Source organism: Rhodobacteraceae bacterium S2214 (assembly GCA_025141675.1). Lineage (NCBI taxonomy): Bacteria > Pseudomonadati > Pseudomonadota > Alphaproteobacteria > Rhodobacterales > Paracoccaceae > Rhodobacteraceae bacterium S2214. The sequence goes on along the minus strand of CP081163.1, from coordinate 9,391 downwards.
CACGAACTGGAGCGGGACGACAAGGACGAGGAAATCTCGCGGGATGTGGACCGTGGCAGAGGGCATAGCTTATGAAGCAAACCAACAGGATAAACTCAGGAGATTGAAGCGATGAACCATATCGAGAATGTAGGTGAGACGATTTTGCTGGACGGTCAGCCTTTGTCATTGGTAACGCAAGCTGGCGTTGCCGCGTGGGTTGAGAACGGGATTGAACATAGTTGTCGCCACGATCAGGTACGCGATCCGCTCAGCGGAAACCTGAAATACCGCCGTCTTTATGAGAAAAACGGAGCAGACGTGCCGTTTGTTTTGGTCGGCGACCGCGATAGCAAAGACGGCGCACGGGTGGTCTTGTTCGACCAAGTTCCAGAGGCTTGATCTTCTCTCGATAGTGGACACTTAGCCAACCCAAAACAAAGCCACTTTAGGGGCGAAAACGGTCCGTAGTAGGCGGTTGGCTGAATCCGGTTCGCAACGACCAGTCTTCTGCACATGACAATCCTGACTGGGTGCATAGTGGAGGAGGCGCGATTTGTATTCGACAGCGTAACCGCTTTTCTGCGGTTTTCCAAAACTATCGACGGGCGTTTTTTTAAGGATTGATACGGAACATTACCGCCTTGTCATGAGTCGAATCGCGGCTTCCTGTGGTCCCCACCGAAACGAGAATGTGTCCGAAACATCAAACCATCCGCTGCCGCCACCCGCACCGTGATTTGCCCCCATACAAGAACACTGGCAATCGTGACCCACTGCGCTGCGGCAGGCTGGAGCGCACTTCTCCATCTCACGGAATGGCTGAACAACATAGACGCGACCATATCTGTTCAATGACCCGTCCACGAAGCGGTTAAGCCAGCTTAAGGGGAGCTTCCATGATTTTTCAGTATGTGCAAATCGGATCGAGGGCCTGCGGGTGCCAGTCGCCAATCCGTTGAGCCATAGACGATTGTCTGTGCGGAATGGGAGGCGAGCGGTCAGCTTGTCACCTTTCTGGCCAGAGCGGACAACTATTGGTATGTTCGCTTGTGCCCATTGGTGGCTGATTGAGTGCGGAATATTCGTAGTATCCATTGGTTTTTCTAGCCTTTCGGTGGGTGAGGGTCATTGCCGTAGCTCCAAGCTTCGCGAAATTGACCGTTTTCGCCTTGGATGCGCAGTTCTGCGCTTTGATTGCGGGCGATGTCGCGCCCATAACCAATTGCTTCGCGCTGAGTGTCGAAGCTCTTTGTGAGACGTCCGTTGCCTTCGCCACGAACTCCCCATCCGTTGCCGTTCTTCACGACGTATTGGTTCTTGCCTGACATTTTAGTTCCTTTCCTATGCAGCCATTTTGGTTGTGCGGGAATTGATCCAGTCCCACGCTTTCTGGGGTAGCCAGCCCGCATGATCGCGGTTGATACCTGTAATCAGAATGCTGTCGTTCTTGTCGGTATGGGGGGACAGCTTGCTCCAGATCCCTTGCGCCGTCAGGTTGGTATCGACCAGCCACATGCTGTCGAGATAGTTCCACCAGACACCACAACCCTTGATTGCTTCATACAACTCATCGTAGTTTTGACCTGGTTGGTTTAGGTCGTAGTTAATTGCGTATATCATTTTGTTTTTCCAAGATTTTCTACCAGTCATATTTCTGGCCTCATTCACCTATGCGGAGAAATCTTAGGTGCTCGGACACAAAATTGTCCGAAGAGGTATTTTTTTTCAGCATGGATAATTGAGAAGAGGTTTTGAGTGCATGAACGACATGGAGCCAGCCGCTGTGCTGACGAGAGATGATCTGGAAGACAGCATCGCTGCTTTCACCAATGCGGATTGGCTGCGTCTTAGAACTGTTGCACAGCTCTACGCTATTTATCCTGTAGAGCCGGATGAACTGGTTCAGGAAGCACTTTGCCGGGCGATTGCCGGGTCGCGGAAATGTCCGCACAAGGTCACGGTTGTCAGGTTCATTGCAGAGGCAATCCGTAGCATCGCTTATGACGAACTTCAAAAGGTCGAAAACCAACGCGACGAAGTGTCGGTGCACGATGAAACAATTGAGAACCCAGTTACCATCACTCCTAGGGAGCTGGGCCCAAACGCCGAAGAGAGGATGATTTCAAATGAACAGAACCGAGAAACCGAAAATCGCCTGCTGGAACTTTTTGATGGCGATGATGAAGCGCAGCTCATCGTCCTCGGCATGCTGACCGGCGCAGAAGGAGAAGAACTACGAGAGGTAACAGGCCTGGATCAAACTGGATTCAATAGTAAACGCCGATATGTCCGGCGGAAGATAAACAGCGCCATTGAAAATGGATTCACACTATGACCGACAAGAGAAGTGACGAACGAAGGAAGCTGGTTTCACTGGCTGATGCGCTCTTCGACGACCTCATTGCGGCTACGGATGAAGAAATTCTCAACGAAGTGGCTGAAGCTGGCGGTGACGGTGCTGCGATCAGTAACCAGATGCGGGCGGGATTTGAAGAAACGCTCGTGCAAGCACGCAAAGAACGGATGAAAGCGGCAAAGGCGGGTCGCCAAGCTGCTCAAATATCGCGGGTTGTCGTGGATGTGGTGGACATTTCTGCCGCCCGTCGCGCTTTGAAACAGGCGTTTGGGCAAGAAGGGCTTTCGATGGCTGCACGCAATGAGACCGAGAGCGATCTGACCGATGAAGAGGTCTTGCGCAAATATAGTGATCTGGTCCGTCTTGGTGTGATTGATCCAGGCAAGGGCGAAAACTAATGAAGGTTGTTGATCCGGCTGAGCGGCTTTTAAAATCGCTCGGCGTCACCGAACCTGGGGAAATCGACTTGGAAGACATCGCATTCGATCAGGGTGCTGAAGTCAGATACTGCAATTTGCATGGTTGTGAGGCCGATATCCTCGGGTATCGCGACAGTGCTATCATATCTATTGACCAAAACCGGGGTCACCGCCGAAAGAGGTTTTCCATCGCGCATGAGTTGGGACATTGGCACTATCATCGCGGCAAAAAGCTTCAATGCCGCGTCGAAGAGTACCAGCCGAAACACAAACAACTCGCTGAGCAAAAAGCCAACGGATATGCGGCGTCCCTCTTAATGCCGCACTACTTGGTCAAGCCCAGGGCGCTTGACCATCAGAAGTTGACCTTCAAAGTCATCGAGCAGTTTGCCGAAGAATTTAATACCAGCCTGTCGGCTACAGCCATTCGTCTTGTTGAGGCAGACATCTGGCCATGTATGCTGATTTGCCACGCTCAGCAGGGGCGAAAGTGGTTTACGCAAGCGCCGATGTTTCACAAAAGATGGTTTCCGCAAGGCGAACTGGATGCAGAGACTTCGGCATTTGACGTAGTGTTTGGCCAGTCTGAGGGTGACAGGTCTCCTCAGATCATTGGCGCAGATTCCTGGTTCGACCGTGCTGAAGCTCGGCAATACGAAATTCTTGAACAAGCTAAAAAGACGGGAGACGGTGAAGCCCTTATTTTGCTTACTATCAAGGATGATCAAATGACTGAAGAAGAGCCAGAGCGGTCCGGATATAGCCGTTGGTAATCTGGATTGAATTGGTGGGTTTAGTTCAGTTTTGCAGATGCAGAAACAACCTAGTGCCACGATGGCGTTGCCGTTATGTTCCACGTGTCAGTTAAATGTTAGGATGAAGCACATGGGCCGTGAAGACGACAGTAATAGAGAAACGAAACCTGCACCCGATAGCCTAACAAAGCCGGATAGGGATGTGTGCGTATCAATTCATTCGCAACAACCAATGGCCAGTGCACCCGCTGCACCGCCGCCGCCAAAACCAAAAAGGTAAAATAAATGGCCAAATCACCGAAGCCCCCACCGAAGCCCCCAGTCAAACCGCCACCACGTAAGACTATGCCCGGTATCAAGGTGCAAGGCTCACAACAGCCTCGTGCTGCCGCGCCCGGGACCCCGCCGCCACCTAAACCGAAAAGGTAGAAAGAAAGATGGCTAAAGCTCCTTCACCGCCGCCTAAACCTGTCAACAGTCCAGCCCCTCGCCAAGCAAGTGCAAGAGTGTTGATTGAAAGATCGCAGCAACCCGTTGCTAGCAAGCCCACATCATCCCCTCCGCCTAAACCCAAGAGGTAGATCAATGGCACAAAAACCGTCAGTCCCACCGCCGCGCCCGTCAACTATCCCGCGCTCTATTCCCGAAACCAATACACGGCCAACGCCTAGCGCACCCGCTGCGCCGCCGCCTCCTAAGAGGTAAGATTAATGCAGCCATTCGAAACTCAGGCATCTGTTTTAGCTAGCGGGCGGGTCTACATCCCTGACAACGCCCGCCCCATCCCCAGCGCCCCGACTTCGCCCCCACCGCCTAAGAAGTGAAGGGGCATGTCGAATGCGTACCTCTGAAATTTCGCAAGCTGGAATGATGGTTATTTCTGGCCCCCAATCACCTTGTGCGAGGTCTACCTTCTTCCAGTCATCGGAATCTTTTCCTCTGTAATCGGTCACATACATTGCTATTGAACCATCTTGCCCAAGGATCATTGGGCCGAATGGTGCTTTTTTGAAATCATCAAGACGTTCGCATTGCAGAGTGGTTCCGTCCTTTTTCACAACTGTTATTTGTGAAGGGCCAGAGTCTTCCCGGTTAATAACCGTTTCCCAAGCCGCAACATTTCTATCAGCGGAAGAAATTCCAGCGCCACGCAAAATAGCTGGCATGCTGTTGACGCTGATACGCCGCCAGATTGCAGCCGTGATAAGTGCCGCAATAATCCCGCCTACGCTGGCCCCATAGCCAACCCAAAGCGGTAAGGCTATTTCACTTTTAACTGGATACCTTGCAACATACATGAGCAAGAGAAGCGCCGACGCGGCCTGCGCTATGAAGGCAAATACAAGAGCGATTGCAGCCGTATCTAAGGTTCGATGTGTGCTGTCCCGACCAGTATATGCCAGACGATAGGCCAGATACCCCGCTACCAAAATGGCAAGGGTCTGATATGGCAGTTGGAGTAGTTTTTCGAGCGCTTCCATTTAAAGTATGTATCACGTTTAAGGTCGAAAACAGCCCCCTCGCGGGTTACTTAGGCAATTACCAGAAGACAAAACTATGCACCCAAAAACTGTAGTTTGCGCCAGTGGCACAAACGGTCCTTTGTGCCGGTTTCCCCTGCCCCACCGAAAATCAATCACTTAGACAGGACAAAAACCCCCGGCAAAACCTTTGTAGTTCTGGCAGGTTTTTGTCACAGTGAAGCATGATCATCGGATACGCCCGCGTCAGCACTGACGACCAGAATCTAGATGCCCAGATTGACGCACTTACAGCGGCAGGGGCTGGCAAACTGTTTGCTGATAAGATCAGCGGATCGAAGCGCGAACGGCCAGAGCTGGACAGGATGCTGGACCAGCTCCGTGACGGCGACGTTGTGACAGTCACAAAATACGACCGCCTTGCCCGGTCCCTAAAAGACCTTTTGGAGATTGTAGAGGTCATAGGCGAACGCGGTGCCGGCTTCCGGTCCTTGGCCGAGGACATCGACACGACGACGCCAGCCGGCCGTCTCGTTTTTCATGTCTTTGCTTCTATTGCTCAGTTTGAGCGCGAACGAATTTCGGAGAGAACCAAAGAAGGGCTGGCGTCAGCTCGCAAGCGTGGGCGGATAGGCGGAAGACCCCCTGCCCTTACCGCTGCCCAGAAGATTGAGGTGCAGCACATGAGGGATCAAGATCACCGCGCTGTCTCGGAGATCGCCCGGTTGTTTAAGGTAAGCGAAAGGACCGTACGACGAGCCTAGATGACTGATGGGTACTGTCCGATGTAGTGTCCCGATTAATAGTAGCGACTCAGTTCGCGTGATCGAGGCAAAGGCATAACAGTGACTAATGTATCCGAACTAATTTTTAGGCAGATTACACCTGCGGACTTTTTCAATATCAATAAGCAGCCTGGGGCTGAGGCTCTAGGTGGGGGGCAGTCTTACATCGACGTTCCTGTAAAGAACGTGGCCTTGCCTACATGGCACTCGTTTTTTGATGGAATCCAACCAGTTGCTAAAACAAACGGACCTGTATGGACCGTTGAAATAAACAGTTTAGGTGGCCTAGGCTCTCAGCAAGTTTCTATAGGCCAAAGACGTGAGGCCAGCGTAAATATTCGCTCTCAAAAGCTCTTTAGCCGGTCCAGCAATCGCATTTATGCGTGGCATCCTGACCATGGTGGTTTCCCGCGAGCACCAGTTGATATGTCTTCTGCCGAAGACCCGCGCGTTATAGAGCTTACCGCTGGAGTCCGCGTCTTCATATTGAAAACAGAAGAGGATGAATATTGGGCAGGTTGGTTGAAAACTGAAGAAATTGAAAGGTTGTCAGCAATCGACCAGCGCTTTGAAACTATGCTTACAGAGCCTGCTGGACATCTCTCATTTGATCCTGAAATCGAGCTGAACTTAGCAAGCCTGAAGGACCCGTTCGGGGTTCAACCCCATTCTGTTGAGGTCGCCGAAGAAGACGTCGCCGGTAATGCAGGAACGCCAAATAAAAAGGCCCCTTACAACGCCAAGACAGGCCGTTCGGAAGAAGCTATTGCCGCTGAACTTTTCCAAGATGATTCATCGTCGGAAGATGTGAAGAAAACACAAAAGGTCATCGAGACATTTGAGCGGAACCGGAAAGCGGTTCGTGATCTGAAAAAGTTGTATAAGACATGCCAGATCACCGGGAACGACTTTATCTTTTCCAAGGTCAACGGCGAGCCATATTTGGAAGTTCATCACCTAATTCCGTTAGGTGAAGGCGGTTCTGACAACCCAACAAACCTCGTGGTGATAAGTGCTCATATCCACCGGATGCTACATTACGCCGTTGTTGAAGGCATGGACCTCGCCAAGATCGTTGATGGCAAGCTCGACTTCACAATCAATGGCGAAGGCTTCACGATCACTTGGTTGCCAGAACATGCTAAAGTTATTGCGGATGCTGGCGGCGCTACCGTTTGATGTGAAAAAGGTATTCCATGACCGTTCCGCCCTGCCCGCCCGCATTACTTCTAAAGCGGGCGAATGGGATTTTTTGAAGCGAGACCGTTCCAAATTCTGAAAATAGCTCCATGAGCTGTTCTTCGGTTAGTAAGCCGTCTTCACTATAACTGATCATGAACTGCCCGCATTGCGCGGATTTAAAGATCGTGCGGAAAGCGTCCCTAATTTTCACTTTAGAACAGAAATCTGAATATTGGTCCCGCCACGGTCTAAGTCCGCTGACGCCAACTGCCTCTGGTGAGTCTCCACGGGCAATCGTTTCGATGATGTGGTAATTTGCTGCATATTGCCGCTTCATGTATGGCGGGTCGATGTAACAAAGGTCAGCTTCTATCAAAGGAGCAACCGTCTCCGCCTGCCCTTGATGAACTGTGTGGTCCGTTCGGTGGCCCGCTAAGAGCGTTGCAGGACGTAGCTCAAGCGATGCTAGTGCTGACGTTCCCCATTTGGAGCGATGATGGCCATATGTACCGGCTATGTTTGCAACTCGATTACTTGCTAGAACTAAATCATGCCGCAGCAGCGAATTTTCTGTCTCGGATATAGTCTCGTCTACCTGCCATTGATTAAGTTGCGCGGTGATGGCGTCAATCCTGCCTGCGTTTTCACCACTAAAATACTTGCGAGGCTCACCCCCGTTTTCAGGGTTCCCATCAGGCGAGTATTCTTTGAAGAAAAACCCCCTTTCGCAACTTGAGCTGATTTAGGTGGGTTAAGACACTCGCATAGCCTTTAAGTCCGATTTTACCGAACTTGGGTTCTTCGGAGAGGAGAAGTCTGACCCGCGCATGATGAGCAGCGAACGTCATCATGTCCGAAGCGATTACGCGGTACTCAGACGTCCTTAAAGCCTCTGACACAGAGGCAGTGCCACACATGATGTCAGCAACTGTGGCACCGTCTTTCACAACTTTACTGAATGAATCCAGAAGGATCGGCAAAAGCCGCGTTTTATTTCCAATATATCGGTATGACATGGTTTTTAAGGCACCATCTCAATATGTATCGACTGGCTGTCGAAGTCGCTTAGAACACGCATTGGCTCAAGGTTTTGTGCCTCACAGATCACTTGCTTAACCCAATCAAGGTCAGAGTGATCAAGGTTATAAAGACCTGCGACAAGGCCTTCGATCTCAAGATCAAGTTTCTTGCTTTTACCGCCATTCCGAACGTGCTTTTTGACGCGGCTGGCAATTTCAACGGCCTGCCTCCAAGATTGAGTGCCTCTTTTAGGGGATGGATCAGGGTAGCTACATTAAAGGGTCTTTCGTGTCAAGTAAGGATGTGAGCCGCCATATCATTTTTCCCCGGGATTTTCTCGAGGGGTATGCGAACATACGCGAGACGATAAATACCGCCCAAAAACGTAGTAGAGGTGAAAAAGTTGAGGTCTTCTGACAGCGGTACGTAGTGGAAAACAACTTGGTTCGAAGCGGCCACCTTCTTGTCACCGTAGCCTTCAGGCCAATTCCTGTTTTTTCTGAAAGCAACCTTTTCCTGAGAGTAATTTCTCGGCTCTTATAGTTGATCACAGGAACATCGAGTTTGATAACGCCGGGAACAGGATAGCGCGTAACGCCCCATATCTTCACCGACAATGAGAGGCATTGAATCAGATATTGTTTTTTTCCGTATCTACTTCAACAATTCTCTGTGTAGTCATCTCTTCAGAATGTGCAGTTCGACCGCAACCTTGGCACGTCACATCTCTAGGGCGCGTAGGAGACGGAGTAACCTGGTTACAGGTTTCACAAACCTTGACTAACCCACGCTTAGAAAGTTCCACGCCTCGCCCTGAGGCTACCAATTCAGTCCAACTGCCGCCGGATGCTTCCAATCTCCCCAACAAGTTTTGCTCAGAGCGACGCACATCAATATCCCATCGGCATCCAGCATCAGACAAAAATCGGCTTTGATTAATCCGATGACTAGCAAGCTGTCGTGCGTCTTCTAAATCAAGATCACCCGATAGCACCGCCGCTCTCTGCGTCTTGAAAGACGGAAGGCTTCAACGACATGATTGGAGGCAGGTTTGCGCTTACGCACGAGAAGAACTGTTGTTCCACGGTAGACGCCTTTGAAGATCCCTTCTCCAAGTCTTGCAATGAGTTCTACTGTATAATTTTCGGCAAGAAGCAACCTTGTAGACGCATGTTCGGGAGAAAATATAGCATCAGGAAGGATGAAAACCGCCATGCCGTCATCATCTAAAGCCTTCAAAGACATCTCAACAAAAAGAGACCAGCTATCAAATTGCCCGTTCGCAAGGGTATATCCCAGCGCTCGTAGATGCCTGAAGAATGAAGCAAGTCGGCACCCACGGTGGATTAGAGATCAATGCACCTACCTTGAAGCTCTGCTGACGCTGATAAGAGCCGGTGATAGCAACATA
>CP081162.1 GCA_025141675.1 Rhodobacteraceae bacterium S2214 | reverse complement strand
TGACGCGGGCCTCTTCTGTGGTTTCACATGGCCCATTGTCGTTTAGAAGCGTTTCGCGCAGCTGTGCGATGTGGTCACGCAAATTTGCCAGCCGGTCACGTTTTTCACGCGCCTGATCCGCGATAGATGCGATGTAAACTGCGTTCTGTGCCAAAGGCGCGAGGTCGAACCCGTAGGCCACCCCTGCCCTGCGCTTGAACCGTTTGCGATTGGCGCTGTCGTGCCGGATGACAATGCCAGATGCCACAAGCTTGCACAGATGCCGCCGTAAGGTGCTTTCCGGCATGCCATTCAGGCGATGGGACAATGTCTTGTTGGATGGAAAAACTACAGTGCTCAGTGGCACCGGGTCGATGTCGCGATCGCGGTGAAATGTCAGCAGTGCGCGTAGCACGCTTAATGTGCGGTGGTTCAATTCCAGCGTTTCCGCGCAATCCGTTAAATCTTGCAGCACTTGCCACTTATCAACAAGGGTCACATCGGACGATTGGACAGCAGGTGTCGTTCGCCCAAACTGCATTTGGCGTTCATGTTTCATAATAATTTCACGAAAGACAATATTTACCCGTCGCCGCACAGTGATGCGGCGTTGACAGGATGCGCGGTTCGGGGCTATCTCAAAAGTGCGAAGATCGAGAATGGCCTTCCGGGATCAATCCTGGGGGGCTTTTCTTTTATTGTCGGTCTGCTCGTGCCTCTCCTGTTTTTTGTTTCATTGCTCCGCGTCAGTGGATTTGGTCCATTGGTCGTGAAGGTCTTGCAGCACCGCATCGGCGTTGGCGTTGAACCACGTGTCAAAGCCGTCAGCCGTGCGCGACGGGATGTTCAACGTGACGCCCCGCGTGGTCTGTTTGATATCGGCAAGAGCTTTGCCATCTGCGGTGCGCAGCGTGCGAGGCTTGGTGAGCGCCTTTGCAGGCTTTGGGGCTGCGGCACGTTTCAGCGCGGCCTCAAAGCGGTCATTTGATGACAAGGTCGCAAAGTCCGGCGTGCGCATGAAAGCGTCCACGCGGTTCGATGCGCCGTCTGCTTCCATCGCCTTGGCCAAAGTCGCCCAGCGGTCGCGCCCAATGCCTGGGGCGGATCCAATGTTGCGCAAAAAGGGTAGGGCGAACGCCGTGCCGATCTTCAACATGCGCGATACCATCGGCAGATCAATCGAAAGCGCCGCAGCAATTGTCTGCCGGTCATAGTTCATGTCCTGCAGCTGGGCTGCAAATGATGCCTTTTCGATAAAACTCAGATCCTGCCGCGCGGTGTTTTCTTGACCCTGCGCCATGATCAAAGCGTGGTCATCAAGCTGACGCACCATAGCTTTCACCGGCAGTCCAAGATCTTTCAACGCTTTGAGACGTCTGCGACCATAAACGATTTCATAGTGGCCGGTCTTTGTGGAATGCGGGCGCAAGAGCACAGGCACCTGCTGTCCGTAGGTTTCCAGACTGTCCTTGAGTTGCTTGTGGGCCTCGCCACTAAAACCTAGTCGGTCTTCAACACCGGCATCTTCGATCAGGTCGGCACTGATTTCTTGGACCGCGTTTTCCTGCAGCTTGCTCAGTGACGATTGCAAGGCACCAACGGTACCGCGCGATGGGGCAGGGGGCCGCGCCGCAGGTTTGGAACGGGTGCCCGTCGGAATGTTACTGCTCAGAATGCCTTTGCGTGCCATCTATCGTCTCCATGCGGTTTGCAGCAGCTGTTCGACCTCTTGGCAAACAAGATTGAGTGAATCCACCGCACGGTCGTAGGTGTTGCGGTGGAATTGGCTGCGTTCCACTTCGAAAATGGTTTGTTGGGTCAGGCCTGCATCTGAAATCGCGGTGGATTTCAACATCGGGGCGACCATGACGTCGTCACCGAACAGCTGCCGCAGGAACGCGACGACCTGTTGCTGCGGACCATCGTTCGGTTCGTGACGATTGATCAGAAACCGCATGAAATCGAACTGCATGTCTGCGCCCGCGTCTGAGACGACATCAAGTAAATCCGCGCTCATTTGTAGGAACTGGGACATCGACGCCACGTCGAGCATATTCGGCACAATCGTAATTAGAACGCCTGTCGACGCGCAAAGCGCGGACATCGTCAGGTATCCTAGCTGCGGCGGGCAATCGAAGATGATGACATCGTAGTCTTGTTCTACAGTCTGAAGGACAGTTGCCAGCCGTGCAAAGAACGGTGGCTGTACATTCGTACGCAAGGCCTGCGGCGTTTCATGTTCGAATTCTTGCAAAAGCAACCCGCCCGGAGCGAGATCGATACCCGTGAAAAACGTCTTTTGGATAACGTCTGACAAGGGCAGGGGGTCATCATAGCGGATCGCGTCGTAAATTGTTCCGCTTTCGAGAAAGTCGACCTCTGGTCGGTATCCGAAAAGCGTTGTGAGCGATGCCTGCGGATCAATATCGACCACCAAGACCTTATAGCCCCGCAGGGCGAGCCATTGGGACGTGTGCACAGCACTCGTGGTTTTACCCGATCCACCTTTGAAGTTGAGGAACGATAAGACCTGAACCGGATCATCGCCGCGCCGTCCACGCAGATAGGTGCCTTTTGTCTTAGCATTAGACTCTAATATGTCGCGAATCGCTTGGACGTCAGACGCATGATAAAGCCGTCTTCCGCCTGCAGTAGACTCTACTTCGGGTAGTTTTTCTTCGAAATGTAGCTTGCGTAGGAAACTGGTTGAGATACCAAGAAGATCTGCTGTTTCACCCGCAGTAAACAGGCGCAATTCCTTGCGCGCATCTGGGGCAAAGACCTTGTGCATATGGTCTTCAAGCGCCGCAGCGAGGTGTTCCGCATTCTCACGAATGCGGGTATTAATTTCGATACGCCCCTGTCGCTCAGGCATGGTTGTCCACCGCTGGTTTGGTAACGCTTTGCAGCGTCATCTTGTTGTTTAGCGTTTCTATAGCGCAAACTTTGTGGCGCGCGCAACTGATTCCTCTTTCAGGCAAGAGGCGGACGGAAAGTTCAACCAGTTTCAGACCATAACTTCGCCAACACAGGCAATCCGGTGGATCGGCCGTTTCGTTTTCATTTAGATGTCTCCAAAGGTCAGACGTACTTGTTCCCAAGCCTCTGCCAAGTGTGTTTTGAGTTGGCTTTCCGCGGCGTCCGGATCACGCAAAAGGATTGCTTCTAAAATGGCAGAATGTGCGGTGAAGTTCGCCTTGTTGCGATCTGGCAGGCGGGGCATTTGCCGCCAGTGCGGTTCGAGCCACGTCGAATAGGCACGGTGAACTGAAGGCCAAACCGGATTGCCTGAAATCTGATAAAAGACCTGATGGAACTGCATGTCGGTTTGGTAAAACAGATCACTGTCCTCAATGGCGGCTTCGTTTGCTGCCAAAGCCGCTTTCAGATCGGCAATATCCTGTTTTCCAGCGCGTTCGGCGGCATTGCGGACCAGTGATCCTTCCACGAGAATACGCGTATCGAACAGGTTCCGGACACCGCTTGGCTGCAACAACAGGTTGCCAACAATCGAACTGGCGGCGTCCATAGCGGCATCGTAACCGGGTTTGCGGACGACGGGACGGTGGCGTGGTTTTGCAACAACTAGGCCCTGACTCGACAGAATTCCGACGGCTTCTCGTGCGACTGTGCGACTGATGTTGAATTCTACCATCAAGTCACGTTCAGCAGGAATCGGTTGACCATTTGCAATTGATCCGTCCCTAATCCTTTGCGACATTGCCTGAACAACCTGATCTGCAGCTCTTCCAGTCATTTCTGTATCCTTTAGTTCAGCATCTTTTGTATGACTAAAAATTGAATATTCTTAATATTATTGACAATTGGGGCCGTATCAGCAAGTTATAATAAACTTTGGTCGGACCAAAATACAACTGATAAGGGCGCCACATATGTCAAACCCCAAGAATCCTATTCAAAATGTCACAGTTCGATCCTTTGATGTCCCTTTGGCTGAAGTCCTAACGGACGCCAAACACGGCGATCATACACATTTTGAGTTGGTAACCGCCACCGTGCGTCTTGCCGACGGAACAGGGGGCACGGGTTACACATATACCGGTGGCAAGGGCGGTCGCGCGATTGCAGCGATGATTGAACATGATCTCGCTCCGTTTTTGGTTGGCCGTGACGCAGGGGACGTTGAATCGCTTTATGATGCGATGCAATGGCATGTTCATTACGTTGCGCGTGGCGGCATCGCATCCTTTGCAATTTCTGCCGTGGACATTGCGCTGTGGGATTTACGCGGAAAACAGACTGGCCAGCCGCTTTGGAAAATGGCTGGCGGTGCGGGTGATCGGTGTCGCGCGTATGCAGGCGGTATCGACCTGAATTTTCCGTTGCCGAAGTTGTTGGATAATGTGCGCGGGTATCTTGCGCAGGGGTTCAACGGCGTAAAGATCAAGATCGGACAACCAACGCTGGCCGAAGATGTTGCACGTATCAAGGCCGTTCGCGAAACGATCGGGCCTGACGTGACCTTTATGGTCGATGCGAATTATTCCATGACCGTTGAACAGGCCATTGAAGCTGCGCGCGCCTTCGCACCATACGATATTACGTGGTTCGAAGAACCAATCATCCCTGACGACTACCACGGCTATGCAAAGATTGCCGACGCCACTGGCATGCCGCTGGCGATGGGTGAAAACCTGCATACGATCCATGAATTTGAATATGCCATGGCGGACGCCAAACTAAGCTACATTCAGCCCGACGCATCGAATTGCGGCGGCATCACGGGATGGCTTCAGGCGGCGGCGTTGGCGACGAAAAATGGCATGCCGGTGTGCAGCCACGGTATGCAAGAATTGCACGTCAGCTTGGTGTCAGCCCAACAAAACCCGGGGTGGATCGAAATCCATTCTTTCCCTATCGATACATATACACATCGCCCATTGGTCGTAGAAAACCACCTTGCCGTCGCGCCAAACGATGCCGGTATTGGCGTGTCTTTCGATTGGGACAAACTCACGCAAGCGCATAAGGAAATGCATGATGAGCACTCTTGAGATTAACGCGGCCTTCTATCGGGGCGACAAGTCATTCAAAGTCGAAAAGACGACTGTATCAGCGCCCAAAGCTGGTGAAGTGGCCGTGCGGATCGCGTATTGTGGGATCTGCGGCACTGATATGCATGTTTTCCATGGCAACATGGATGCGCGTGTCGGTCTGAACCGCATTGTCGGGCATGAAATGTCTGGTGTGGTCGAAAGCATCGGCGAAGGTGTATCCGGTTTCAACGTGGGCGAGAACGTCGTGGTGCGGCCCTTGGACCATTGCGGCGAATGTCCTGCATGTACCGCTGGCCATGAACATATCTGCCATAAGCTAAAGTTTCTTGGCCTCGATACCGATGGTGCGATGCAAGAAATCTGGAACGTTCCGGCGCATACTTTGCACGCGTTGCCAGCCGATCTGCGGTTGGACCATGCGGCACTGATCGAACCTGTTGCGGTCGCTTGTCATGACGTGCGGCGTTCAGCGCTGAAAGAGGGTGAAGATGTTGTCGTGATCGGTGGTGGCCCGATTGGTGTTTTAGTCGCGATGGCGGCACGGGATGCTGGTGGCAATGTCGTGATTTCAGAAGTGAATCCAAACCGGTTGGCCATCGCCGAAAAGCTTGGCTTTGCGACGGTGAACCCCAAAGACGCCGATCTGGTAGAAACGGTCATGTCCCGCACCGGTGGCAAAGGCGCCGATGTCGTATTTGAAGTGTCAGGCACGCAGCCGGGCGTTGATGCAATGACAGCGGTTGCTGCTAGCCGTGCACGGATTGTCATGGTCGCAATTCACGCCACCAAACCGCAAATCGATATGTTCCAGTTCTTCTGGCGCGAACTAGAATTGCTTGGCGCGCGCGTTTATGAACCCGTGGACTACGAAAAGGCGATTGAAATTATTGCCAGCGGCGGTGTGGACGCCGAAACGGTCATTACGAATATCAGCCCGCTCTCTGATATTCAGGCGGCGTTTGAAGCGCTTGATGGCAGCGCGACTGCAATGAAAAGCCTTATCAAGGTAGGAGCGTAAACATGCTGGCCCAATTTGATCTCACTGGTAAAACTGCTCTCGTCACAGGGTGTAAACGCGGCATCGGACGCGGCATGGCTGAGGCCCTGGCAGCCGCAGGCGCGGACATCGTTGGTGTGTCTGCCACGTTAGAAAAGCAGGGAAGCGATGTTGAAAAAGCGGTTCAGGATTTAGGTCGTTCGTTCCGCGCATATACGTGCGATTTTTCTGATCGCGGTGCCCTTACTGAATTTGTGAAACAGCTTGAAGCAGACGGCATCGAGCCTGACATCTTGGTGAACAACGCAGGCACGATCAAACGCAAACCTGCCGCTGAACACCCTGACGAATGGTGGGATGAGGTGATTGAGGTCAATCTGTCTGCGCAATTTGTCCTGAGCCGCGAAATTGGCCGTGGTATGATCGCGCGTGCTGCAGATGGTGGTGCACGAGGCAAAATTGTCTTCACCGCATCATTGCTGACCTACCAAGGCGGCATCACGGTGCCTGGATATGCTGCCTCCAAAGGCGGGATCGGACAATTAACCAAAGCATTGGCGAACGAATGGGCGGGGCAGGGTGTCAACGTCAACGCAATCGCCCCCGGATACATTGCAACCGATAACACCGAAGCCTTGCGCAATGACAAAGAACGCTATGACGCAATTCTGGGCCGTATTCCGCAAGGACGCTGGGGGACACCACAAGACTTTGCCGGACCGATTGTGTTCCTGTCATCGCCTGCATCTGACTACGTGAGTGGCGAAATTCTAACGGTAGATGGCGGCTGGATGGGGCGCTAAGCCGAACAAATGTTTAGACTGACCATTTGCGCCCCGTGATAGGGGCGCAAATTATCTTTCACGTCGAAGGTCGACACCCATCTCAGACGCTTTATGGCCTTCACCATCGGTCGCGGTTCAGTTTCCGGCTTGGAACCGGCGCTCGTATCAAACGACCGTCCTACTCAGATCTATACACAAGCACTGCCGTGGACATCGAACTCCACAGCGCGCGCTCCGAAACTGTTGGGGCGTATTCGCACCCCAACAAGCCATGACGTCGTTGGGGCTGCGCGCTGTTGAGATCACGTCCTCACTTTGCATAGGCCAGTTCCGGCAAGAAAGTGGCAATAGCTGGGATGAACATGATCATGATCAGGGTGATCACTTCAACCTGTAGGAACCACCAGATGCCGCCGAAGATTTCTTTCAGCGAGAAAGACGGCGCGACACCTTTAAGGACAAATGCGTTTAAACCGACGGGTGGTGTGATCAAGCCAATTTCAAGCGTTTTCACCACGACAATGGCCAGCCAAATCGGGTGGGCACCCAGTTCGATCAGAGGGGGCACGAAGATCGGGACTGTAAGGAACATGACGGACACAGGATCAACCATGCACCCCAACACGAGCAAGAGCAGCACGTAGATGCAAACAATGCCCATCATCGACATATCAAGACCGACAATATATTCGGACACCGCACCTGATGCACCGCTGACCGCAAGGTAAGACGAGAAAATCAGAGCACCCACGAGAATGATGAAAATCACTGATGTGGTTTGCGCCGTATCGAGGAAAACTTCTTTCAAAACAGGGAATGACAGCCGCTTGCGGATCAGTGCGATCAGGAAAGATCCGATAGCACCGATTGCGCCTGCTTCTGTTGGGGTGATGATCCCTGCGTAGATGCCGCCGATCACAATACCGCCAAGGGCTATGAAGCTCCAAACGCCTTTCAGGGACTGCAACCGTTCCTCGATACCTGCTTTGGGCAGCGCTGGTGCCATTTCCGGATTACGGCTGACGCGGATGTAGATCATCACGAGGTAGGCAAAGGCCGTAAGCAGTCCGGGGGTGATCCCCGCAATCAGCAGCTTGGGAATAGATTCACGCGCGACGATGCCGTAGACGATCAAGTTGATGCTTGGCGGGATCATGCCCGCAAGTGTGCCAACCGTTGCGACACATCCTGCGGCCAATTTACGGTTCACTTTCAGGCGCAGCATTTCGGGAATAGCGACACGCCCAAAAACCGCTGTCGAAGATGTGGTAGACCCGGAGCAGGCGGCAAAGGCGACTGCGGCAACCGTCGTTGCAATCACGACGCTCCCCTTCAGGTGCCCAAGCCAAGCACGCGTTGCGCGATAGATATCCTGCGTAATACCGGCCTTGGCCGCGACATGCCCCATCAGAAGGAACAAAGGAACCGCGCTCAACGCGTACCCCGATCCAATGTCAAACAACCGCCCGCCGATGGCGTCAAAGGTGATTGTAGTGCCACGAATGAACGCAAATCCTGCAGCACCAGACAAAAGCAGGGAAATCCCGACGGGGACGCGCATTATCATCAATACCGCAACCATCCCGATCACGACCGGTAATTGAAGTGACTCAATCATGACTTATTCTCATCTTCTTCAGAGTTTTGGTGCGGAAATTCATTGACTGCGGTTTCTTCCAGCAGTTCATTTTTGACGATCAAGTTGATCAATTGCGTTAAAAAGCGCAGCGAAAACAGGGCCAATCCAATCGGAATACCTGCGCGTGCCCACCAGGTTTTCACCTCTACGATGCCTAGGATTGTGTCGCCCATAACGTAGTTGCTCCACGCTGATTCAGCGCTGGTCCACGTCAGCATGGCGAAAAACAAAAACGCCCCGAGAAGATAGACGGCTTCAGCAGCTTTTCGTGCTGAGCGGGGTAGGAAATCGTAGAGAATTCCAACTGTGATATGTGCGTCGCGACGTTGGGAATATCCCAGACCCAGATAGATCAGATATACGAACATCAAGCTGACGTATTCATAGGCACCCGGTAGGCTCATGGAAAATAAAGCTCTTGCTGCGACTTCGAGGACGGTGATCGTCATCATTGTCGCGACAGCCAAAGCCGACGCATAGCAAGCGATTTCCTCCAGCTTTTTCTGCACCCCTAGGGCGCGGCTGGTTAAACTCGTCATTGCGACATCCTTCCCTCAAAATTCGGAAACTTGAACAAGCGTTTCACTTTGCGATCAGCGCAAAACTTTGAGCAACATGCATTATTCAGTGGTGGTTTAATATGGTTGCGCCGCCCATATCCCGTCTTAGTGGTTTGGACGGCGCAGGTGATAGCCGGACACATTGCCCGACCATCCTAGGGAGGGGTTAGCCGCCGTGCTTTTCAAGAAGCGCAAGGAATTCATCGAGGACAGCTTGGCCAGGAAGACCTTCTTCTTCGCGCGCATCAACCCAGCTTTGCCAAGCAGCGTCGCGTACTTCCAGCATCTTAGCGCGTTCAGCGTCGTCCAATTTCACGATTTCTGTTTGTTCGCTCAATCGGGCATGGGATTCAGTTTCCGCGACTTCCAGAAGGCTGCGGGCTTGATCCACCATTTCTTCGTTCAGCTCTTCAATAACCGCCTGAACATCAGCTGGAAGTGCGTTCCATGTGTCCAAGTTAATGGTGACCGGCAGTGGGAAGAAGAACCAGTCTTCGTCGTCCCAGTAGCTAAAGATTTCGCCAAAACCAAAGGCATAAGCATCCGCTGGTGATCCGATGATCGCGGCTGTAACAACGCCGCGTTCGGCAGCAGCTGGCAGTTCACCCCAAGGGATGCCGTAAACGGTGATGTCCAGTTCTTTCAGGATTTCGGCAGCGCCACCGTGTGCACGAATTTTGGCAGCTTGCAGATCTTCAATCGTACGAATTGGTTCGTGCGACAGCAGCTGAATAGATGTCCAAAGACCCGGAAACAGGTACTTCTGGTTCATCGCTGTAAATTCAGCTTCGACAGTTTCAGACTGGAAAAGTTCGTGGCCAGCACGTGCGTGTGCCAGTGGATCATCACTCATGAAGGGCAGGGATGTCACGTTGGCGAGCGGGAAAAGACCCGGGTTGTAGACAGGGGAAAACTCTCCCATGTCAAATGCACCCACTTTGATATTCTCCGGCTGACCCGAAAGTTTACCAAGCGCGCCACCAAAAATGCGTGTAAAATCCACATTGCCGTCAGTGCGGGCTTCAACTTCATCCATCCACCAGCGAACGGCCAAGTTTGATGGACCTTCACCTGTAAACGCATGGTACTTAAGGTTGATATCCTCTGCCATCGACACGGTTGGCGCCGCGAGCATTGCGACCGCAACTACGGCGGTTGTGCATAACGATTTGACTATCTTCATTTTTCTCTCTCCCACTTCTAGTTCTGTGCTCTTGCAAATGCAGAGCGTCCTCCCCTGAAAGCGACCCCATTTCACGTTATCAGCATGCTGAATGCTAAAGTTAGTGGATTTGGTTGTGTCGCTTAACAGTTTCTTAACTTTGCTTCGACTTGATCGGCACGGGGGATCACGCGGTGACTCTGCGGAAACCCGCAACAACGCGGTGCACCTCCGCAAAACCGCGTGAACGTCACGCTAATCATGCCCCAAAGTCATGTTCACTTTCTGACCCAGCTTTCTTGGATCTCGCAGCCCGCACGGCGCAGTAGAACCGATACCGGGCATTTTTCACCCACGATTTGCGCCAGCTTTGCGATTTGCGCGTCATCTGCGTCGGTATCCAGAATGACTTTCAGTTTGATCACCGGAAACGGCGTTCCGATCTCGGCCTTACCAAACACCCCGCGGGTGTCAAAATGACCGCAAACGTCAAATTCCATTCCGCGGACATCCATCTTGAGAAGACCAGCGACATAATTCGCGATGACATTTGAACAGCCGATGAAGGACGACAGCATCGTCTCCAGCGGGGTCGCAAATAAATCAGTTCCGCCACGTTCTGGCGGTTCGTCCGTCGTGACCACCTTGCCACGGGCGATCATTTCAGTGCGCGCATGCGTCACCGCGTGTCCGGTTACATCAATCTTGAATAGGTCGGGCATCACATGTGCCATTGCTTTCTCCTATAGTGGAACGACTTTTTTTACTTGTGAAAACGGGATCATCAGCACCGGTTCGACAGGGGTTCGGTTTTACCGATTAACTTGCTACGCATTCCGCCCTTGCCTCTACCGAACCAGTTCTGACTTTGGCTGATGACACTGGCCAACCAGCCGAACCGCCTCAAAACAGTGGAAGGCCGGGCGTTTTGACACGGACGCGATACAGCGATGTGGATGAGGTGATGTAGAGGTCATTCAGATCCGCGCCGCCCCATGCAAAGTTCGCCGTAAATTCTGCTGTACGGATAACGCCCAATGTTTCACTTGCCGGCGTGATCACGTGAATCCCACCGGGGCCTGTGCAATAGACGTTCCCTTTGCTGTCGATCTTCATACCGTCGGGATGACCCTCGCCTTCGCCCACAGTCACGTCGACCCAAACATCACCGCCCGTAGCTGAGCCGTCTTCGGCAATCTCGAATTTCCGGATGTGTTTGTGTTCTGTGTCGTTGACGTAAAGCACCGTGTGATCAAGCGAGAAACACAGACCATTGGGTTGCGCGAAATCATCAGCAAGGCGCTTGATCGTCTTCCCGTCGGGTGTGACGCAATAAACGCCCTGCGCGCCCATTTCGAGTTCACGTTCAACGCCAAAGTAATCGAGTCGCCCGTAAGTAGGGTCGGTGAAATAGATCAACCCGTCATTGCGAACTACGATGTCATTCGGGCTGTTCAGCTCTTTGCCGTCGAAGTGTGTGGCAAGAGTTGTGATAGAACCGTCCGCTTCGGTACGGGTCACGGCACTGTTTGCATGCTGACAGGTCAGCAAACGGCCCTGCGCATCATAGGTATTGCCGTTGCCCATGTTGCTTGGTTTGCGAAACGACTGAACCTTGCCATCTGCCCCAAGTCGGAACATTTCGTTTCCGGGGATGTCGGAAAATGTTAGGTGTTTCTCGACCGGATGCCAAATCGGACCTTCGGTGAACAGGAAATCACCAGCTACTTTTTCAAGGGTCGCGGCCGCATCGATAATGTCGTGCATGCCTTCGGTACGAACTTCAACCGTCATGAGTTCGCCCTCAGTTCTTTGACCCGCACGCCACCAGAAAACCAATCCTTTTCGTCGATCTCGTCAAAGGTGACCCAGACATTTTCGGCGGGGATACCGGCGGCCTCTGCCAATGACGCGGTGACGTCGGCTTGCACCTTGGCCTTAACGCCATCCGGATCCTTTTCTATAACTTGTTTTACAATGCGGATGTTCACAAACGGCATCTAGCCTCTCCCCTAATGTTCCGACTTGGATCACATCCAAGACAGCCAGTTTTCTAGGAAAACGATTAGAAGAGATGACATCTTCGGTCTGCGTAAAGACGCGCAACATCTATGCGGGAACCCGCAGATTTTCGATTGGGTGTGTTAGCGAGAGTAAGCCGATATCCACGCTTGCAGTTTTTCCTCTTCGCGGCGCAAGGCGTCAGCGTTCAAAATGCCCTGCGTTAACGCAAGTGAAATCGCCCGCGTGCGTGAATTGAAACTCGCCCCCCATTCCCCTGTTGGAATATCGTCCTTGTCCAGCCCGAGCTTTTGATAGAGGCTTTGCAATCTGCTTTGCACACCGCGCAACGATACATTCCGCCGTGCTGCCATGGCTTTGTCGGTAAGCCCAAGGCAAAGATCAACGAGCGCCTCAAATTCAAGTTCGCTCAACCCAGATAATCGGTTGTCTGCCCTTTGCTGCACGCCGCGCACTTCGCGGTCGATGACGCATTGTTCCGCAATAAAGACGCCTTGCAGGGCCAGTTTGAGCTGTTCGTCAGGGGCGGATTTCAGAATGTACCCGTATACTGCGGCGTCGGGCACAATCTTTGTGATTCCGCGAATATATGCTTCTTCAGTGTAGTTGGACCAAAACAAAATCTTGGTGGTGGGGGCTTTGGCCCAGATGGCTTTGGCAACGTCGACACCGGTGACTTTAGGCATCTGCAGGTCCAACAGGACGCAATCGTATTCGGCAGACTTGAAGGCCTCAATCGCCGCTGCGCCGTCGCTTGTGAGCGTCAATTCCTGCATTTCGGTGAACGTATCACGCGTCAGCCGTTCCAGAAATGTGCGGTGCAGTTTGTCGTCTTCGGCAATCAGTAGGCGCATGCAGCTTCTCGCTTTACAGAGTTATGTATTGTCACTTTCGACCTGCCCCGCATTCATCGGAACCACAATCATGACCCGTGTTCCAACTTGGCCATTCAAACGTTCGAAAACTACCTTCGCAGATATAAGATCCGTACGCGTCTTGATGTTGCTTATACCGCTGCGGGACTGCAAATCAGCGTCCTGAATACCCGTACCATTGTCGTCGATTGTTACTGTCACATTGGTGTCGGATTGCGCAATCCGCACGTCAATTCGGCTGCATTCGCCGTGCTTTAGGGCGTTGTTCACTGCTTCTTGGACAATGCGATATACGGCCGTACGCACAGTGTCTTGCAGTTCGTCCATCTTACCGTTCGACGTATCATCGACATGCATTTCGATCCGACGCTGCATGTTCTTAAGGCATCGCTGCAAATGCGCATCAACGGCTTCTGCAAAACCGAAAAGCTGCAGAACACCGGGTTTCATGTCCTCTACGATGCCGCGGACCTCGTCCAGACAGTGGTCTAGTTCATCCAGAATGGCCGTGATTTCGTTCATTGCGGCTTTTGAACCGCCCTCGATCCGCGACATACGCCGACGAATGCGCGATAAATCCGCGAGCGTTTGGTCGTGAAGATCCATTCCCAGCCGCTGCCGTTCGCGTTCCATCCCTTCGGTAAGACGCAAGGCGCCAATGCGCAGCGTGCGTTCGCGTGCTGTTGCCTCAAGTTCAGTGATTGCGGAATCTTTCGCTTCTTTGCCCCGTTCCAATGCAAACAGATAGGCAGATACCAGATCGGCGGCACCTTGCGCGAGGACGATTAGATCTTCGCTGTAAAAGTTCTTTTTGTGGCTCGAAATCGCAAGCGAACCGATCAATTCGCCCTGCACCCGCAGCGGCACGACGATACGACTTCGCAGGTTGGCCTCGAAAATTGGTTTGCTGTCCGACCCTTCAAAATGGAAGACGGGATCGGTCCAAGCGTCGTCCGTAAGTATATGCGCAACATCGCCGCGCAGGACGTCGCGGATCGGGCTTTCTTCAGTCGGATTTGCAGGGTTTTGTGTGTGGCTCCATGATGTGTGCATGCGGGCTTCGTAACAAATCTGGGTCCCTGTCGGATGCAGAAGCACAATGTCGAGATGATCGTGTGCAATCAATGCACGCAGACGATTTGCAAAGTTCTCGAGAACCAGTTCGTAGTCTGTCGGACCAGCAATCGCTTGTGCAATCGACAGATAACAATCCAAAGCTTCTGCTGCGTTTGGCATAAGAGCATACACCCCCTCTTTGGATGTATTTAGTTGATCATACTCCGACTTTTTTATCAACTAAACCTCTTCATATCCGGCCAGCTTTTGGCATCAAGCAGGTTCAGGCGCTTGCGCAAAAGCACGGGCTAAAGGGCGCAATCCGTCGATTATGGCCTGCATACCATCATAGATCAGCGGGTTGATATCGACCGTTGCCAAAGCTGCCTGATACAGCCGCGCGTTTTCGCGATCTCCGATTATGACGATATCGCGGGCGCGCCACATCTCGCGGACGGCCGCAATTTCAGCGCCAACCAACAAACCGGAAAGATGCGATTTGAGCACTTCATTCGGTGTTCCGTTCAATAGCGTTCTGGGACGCGCCGTGAACAGATTGGCGGTTAGTTTATCGGGGCATGACATCGCTTCTTGGACGCCTTCGAGAAACGCATCTTCATCCCACGCCGGACTTGTCGTGCTAAAGCGCAGCACTGATTGCTTCGTGAGCAAGCTGAACAACTCGCCGGTCATGAAGGTCGTGAAGTTGTAGATTTTTCCATTCGCTACGCGCGCCCATTTCGAATGGGTTCCCGGCAAACAAAAGCCACCATCAAAGTTCGGATTTTTCGCAAGGTATCCTGCGATCTGCGTTTCCTCGCCCCGCATGACATCCTGTGGTTTGCGCTGGCAGACGCCTGGCACGATGCGCACAGCCAAACGCGGATCATCAGTTGGAACCTGAACGGTTGTTTTTCCATCCACTGGCAGACACGGGGCTTCGGAATATCCTGCGTCCCGCCAGCCTTCCTTTGCACCGACCATACCGCACGCCAAAACAGGGGTGACCCGATCCGCCCGCAGCCAACGGCCAATCACGTCCAGCAAGGTGGGCTCAAATTCACTTGGTATAAGCTGGGACATTCCCATGCTGCTGTGAAACTGATCCACAAGCGTGCCGTCAGCGCCAATCGCATAGGCGCTCAGATTAGTCGTTCCCCAATCAAGGGCGACCCATTGAATTTCCATTTCCACTCCTCCGCCAAGATGACCTTGCCAATCGCCTCGACGTCTTCCGCTCGAAAACCTTTTAGGGCTGCAATCGCGTGTCCTGACAGGTTGTTCGTTCTTGGAATTGCGTTCCCATGTGGGTCGCTGTCTTTTGGTCGATTGGTGGTTCTTGACCACTGTAGAATGGTCATAAACGGTGCCGTTCGGGGTGGTATCTGCGATGCCCGCAAGAAAATTGCGGAAACCCGCAATGGTGATTTGTTTGCCGGACGGCATACTGCGCGGCTGCCGAACTTGATGTGACGAACGCAACGATGGCCCGTCAAACAGGGATTACATTAGACAATGAACGCTACGTAATACACGCTACCCTGCAAGAAAACGTTGTCGAAACGGCTTCAATCGGGAAAAACAGAATAATATTCCGATTCAGGAAGCGAGTCGCATTGGGAGGTGCAAACGTGGACATATTAATATCAGTGGTGCTGCCGCTAGGGCTGGCCTTTATCATGTTTTCACTGGGGGTGGGGCTAACAGGTGCGGATTTCTTGCGTGTCGGGCAAAGACCTGTCGCGTTCTTGATCGGTGCCGTACATCAAATCGTTCTGCTGCCCGTCGCCGCATATTTTGTCGTGACAGCCTTTGGCATTTCCGGTGAATTGGCCGTCGGTTTCATGATCCTTGCCGCATGTCCGGGTGGCGTCACCAGCAACATCATCTCGCGTTTGGCGAAGGGCGATGTGGCCTTATCTGTGTCACTGACCGCCGTGATCAGCCTAGCGAGCGTGGTGACGGTGCCTATCATCCTTAGCTTTGCGCTGATGACATTTCTGGGGGCAGATGCGCCGGACCTCGACATTGCGTCGACCGCTTTTACGATGTTTTTGCTGACTGTGGTGCCGATCCTTTTGGCCCTTGGGGTACGTCGCTTGGCACCTGATGCGATGACGCGGGTTGAGCCGACGCTGACACGGATTGCAACGGTGTTATTCATCATCATCATTTCTGCCGCTTTAGCTGCAAACTGGGATGCGTTCGTCGCGAACCTGCCAGAACTTGGGCCAGCATCGTTGGCGCTGGTGGTGGTTTTGACAACGATCGGGTTCTTTGTGCCCCGTTTGCTGGGGCGGAGCCTGAATGAAAGTAAGACCGTCTCAATCGAGACTGGCATTCAGAACGGCACCTTGGGAATTGCGATTGCCGCGATCATCGTAGGCGGCGCAGAGGGCTTTGGCCCATATTCGCTGCCATCGGCTGTCTACAGCATATTGATGTATGTGATCTTGGTCCCCGTCATTTTTGTCTATCGTCGCTTGAAATAAGCAGGAGAAATACATTGGAAACTTCTGATGTCATCGTTGTGGGTGGTGGGCTCGCGGGTTTGGTCGCAGCCGCAGAACTGGCGGATCGCGGCAAGTCCGTCACGATCATTGACCAAGAACCCGAGGGTTTCCTTGGTGGTCAGGCCTTTTGGTCGCTTGGCGGTTTGTGTTTGATCGACACGCCAGAGCAACGCCGGATGGGCGTGCGTGATTCACGCGAGTTGGCGATGCAAGACTGGATGGGTAGCGCGCAGTTTGATCGCCCAGAAGACATGTGGCCGCGTAAATGGGCCGAAGCCTATGTCGACTTTGCCGCGGGCGAAATGCGGCCTTGGCTGTATGAACAGGGCATGCGTTGGTTCCCGATTGTGGGCTGGGCTGAACGCGGCGGTGGTTTCGGGTCTGGTCACGGCAATTCGGTTCCGCGGTTTCACCTGACATGGGGTGTCGGCCCAGGCACGCAAGAGCCGTTTGAAAGACGCGTCCGCGAACATGAAAAAGCGGGGCGTATAACGCTAAAGTTCCGGCACCGCTGTTCCAATATCATTATGGAAAACGGTGCGGCCAAAGGGGTCGCAGGTGAAATTCTAGCTGCCGACAATGCAGAGCGTGGTCAAAAGACCAATCGCGATATCGTGGGTGATTTCGAACTACGCGCCGCTTCGGTGATTGTGACCTCTGGCGGGATCGGCGGCGATTTCGATCTGGTGCGCAAAAGCTGGCCGGTGGATCGGTTGGGACAACCACCCAAGGAAATGGTGGCTGGTGTCCCCGCGCACGTTGATGGACGTATGGTTGCTATCAGTCAGGCGGCCGGTGGTCATCTGATCAACGCGGACCGCATGTGGCACTACACCGAAGGCGTCAAGAACTGGGACCCGATCTGGCCGAACCATGGCATTCGCATTCTGCCGGGGCCATCGTCGATGTGGTTTGACGCAAACGGCAACCGCTTCCCGCCGCCCGGATTGCCAGGCTTTGACAGCCTTGGCACCTTGAAGATGATCCAAGATACCGGCTTCGACTATTCATGGTTCATCGCGACACAGAAGATCGTGAAAAAGGAATTCGCCCTTTCGGGATCGGAACAGAACCCAGACTTCCGCGACAAATCATGGAAAGAAGTTCTGAAGCAGCGCATCTTTAATAAAGCTGCGACACCTGCTGTCGAAGCGTTTAAAGAGCATGGTGAAAACTTTGTTGTCGCCAACACGCTGCGCGAATTGATTGCAAAGATGAACGGCCTGACGACGGACGATTTGTTGTCGGTGGACAAGATTGAAGCCGAAATTCGAGCACGTGATGCGCAGGTGGATAACCCGTTCACGAAAGACGTGCAGATGATGGCGATCCATGCGGCACGCAATTACAAAGGCGACCGCTATCAGCGTACCGCAAAGCCGCATAAGATCCTTGATCCGGCGAATGGCCCATTGATCGGTGTGAAGTTGAACATCATCACGCGCAAAACGCTAGGCGGTCTGCAAACGGACCTTAACAGTCAGATGCTGGACGCGTCGGGTGCTGTCATTCCGGGTCTGTTTGCTGCTGGCGAAGTCGCGGGGTTCGGCGGCGGCGGTTATCACGGCTACAACGCGCTTGAAGGAACGTTCTTGGGCGGCTGTATCTTCTCAGGACGGCAAGCAGGCCGCGCGGACACAATCGCCTAGTCGTCAGTCAGGTAGTGCGCGAGGTACGCTTCTAGCAGGGTCGAAAGCTCTGCTGAATAGGGGCGGGATGTATCGCGGTCCGGTTGGGTCGCGATCAAATCCTCCATCGCAAGTGCTACCTGCACCGTCGTATTTGCGACAACGGCAGGGTCGCCGCCATGAAATCCATCACCGCCTTGTGCCCAACGGGCCCGCAAAAACACGACCAATTCATCGTGGTCGTCGTCTTCGACGGCCACGGTTTCCCGATTTGCCATGAACCGCATGAGCAACGGCCGGTAGTAGGGGTGCCGTGCAATGTATTTGCGTTGCTTGGATAGAACGGCGCCCAGTCTGTCGCGCCAACCCGGATAGGTTTGTTCATCCGCAAAGATTGCAAAAAGCGCCTCGCGCAGTTCACTTGCTGATTGCAGATAAAGTTCGCGCAAAAGATCGTCGAGGGTCGGGAAATAGCGATAGATCGAACTGACAGGAATGCCCGCGCGTTTTGCGATGACGGTTGTCGACAAATCTTGCAACTTATCCGTCGCCAGATAGTCAGCCGTTGCACGCAGAATATCGTGAACACGGCGTATCGCGCGTTCTTGCTTTGGGGTGTCACGGCTTCGTAACGGGCTAAAGGACAGTTCGCTCATAATCCAACCTCTCGTAACAACCGCTGCGATGCAACTGGTCCGACGCTGTCACCCGTTTCTGCTGATTTCACAAGTCGTACCAGCGCACTGTTGACCGGTGTCGGAATTTCGTGTTGTCGTCCCAATGTGGCAATTTCACCCGAAAGTATGTCAATTTCTGTCAAACGTCCCGCCCGTAAATCGCTGGCCATTGAGGTCATTGCGGACCGGTCCAGACGCTGTTTGCGGAGCACCACAAGCCGAAACAGCCATGTCGGTGCGCGAAGCATACGTGCGGCAAGTCGTGGGTTATTCGGGCCGACTTGTGTCCAATCGATGCCTGCTTGATCGTAGACGTTCAATGCCTCTGCAATAGCAGCGGACAGCACCAAACGATAGCCGCGATCAAGTAGCATGTCGTAAAGCGGAATGCCCGCGAGCGCATTGATCGGATTGGCGAGGTTCAACAATAGCTTCCCATATTGGATGGGCGTCAGATCTGGATGCAGGTCGATTTCTACGCCTGCCGCAGCCAACCATTCGGTCGCCGGATGGCGTTGCAAGGCAATGTTGCCAGCGCCTGTGCGATGCAAATGGGTGCTGCTTTGCCAGACGACATTGTAAGGCACCATGCCAGCGAGACAATCCCGTTCGGGCAGGGATTGGCGCAGCAAGCGGACAGGTGCGACGCCGTTCAATAGCGACAGGATTGGCGTCTTTTCAGCGCTATGTGCGCGGATGGCATCAATCGCGTCGGGCAGCGCGCCAGCTTTATGCGTCAATACGATCAAGTCAGCCTCGGAAAGGATGCGCGGATCATCTGTAATGTGAAGCGCACCGGGGGCGACATTGACGTTATGCCCACCGGAAAGGTCCAGCGCGTGATCACGCAGGGCGGAAAGCCGTGAAGGACGTCCGATCAGCGTGATACGCCCACCCGCCGCAGCAACCGACGACAACCAAGCCGCACCAGTGTGGCATCCAATGGCGCCTGCGCCGAAAAATACGATGTGCATAGCATCCTCTCCCTTGAACCTTTGCGATTTAACAAAAGCCGTAACGTAAAACAGAATTATATTCTGTTTTTCTTGCAGCGAAAGCCATTTACCTTCAAATCCAACGTAAGGTTACGTTTTGTCGGACCAATGACCAGACAGCAGTAGGAGATGACTATGGATTTTCAGCCAAGCGCACGGTGCCAAGACTTGCAAGAACGACTGCAAGAATTCATGCGCCTTGAAGTCATCCCGCATGAAGCCGACTACCGTGCCCAACTGCGTAACCTGAATTCTGGGTCAGATTGGAAAACGTGGCAAGTTGTTCCAATGATGGAAGATTGGAAATCCAAGGCACGCGATGCGGGGCTATGGAACCTCTTTCTGCCTGACGACAAATTGGCCCTAGGGCTGAGCACCCTAGAATACGCGCCATTGGCCGAAACCATGGGCCGTTACCCATTCAGCGCCGAAATTTTCAATTGCAGCGCCCCAGACACCGGAAACATGGAAGTGCTGTGGCATTTCGGATCAGACGCACAAAAACAGGAATGGCTGACGCCGCTTCTTGCGGGCGAAATACGGTCTGTGTTTTGCATGACCGAACCGAATGTGGCGTCATCTGATGCCCGGAATATCAGTGCGTCGATCACGGAAGATGGCGACGAACTGGTGTTAAACGGTCGCAAATGGTGGTCCACGGGTATTGGTCATCCCAATGCGAAACTCGCTATTTTTATGGGTATATCAGATCTGGACGGCGAACCCCATGCCCGCCATTCAATGGTACTGGTGCCGCTTGATACACCGGGTGTCACGATCGAACGGATGCTGCCGACGATGGGTGAATATGATCCGCCTGCCGGACATGGCGAAGTCAATTTTGACAACGTGCGTGTCCCGAAAGAGAACCTTATTTTGGGTCTCGGCAAAGGTTTTGCTATCGCGCAGGGCCGTCTTGGACCGGGTCGCATTCATCATTGTATGCGCGCCATCGGTGCCGCGGAGCGCGCTTTAGAGCTGATGATTACCCGTGGCGGTAAACGCGAGGCTTTTGGAAAACCCTTGATCGCGCTGGATGGCAATCGCGGACAGGTCGCGGATGCGCGGATGGCCATAGATCAGGCCCGTCTGCTGACGCTTTATGCGGCGTGGAAGATTGACACTGTTGGCGCAAAGGCCGCGATGAGCGAGATTTCGGCAATCAAGGTTGTTGCGCCGAACATGCTGCAGGACGTTGTCGATAAGGCAATGCAGATACACGGCGGCCAAGGTTTGACCCATGAAACGCCGCTTGCCGATTTGTGGCTGATGGCGCGTGCCTTGCGCTACGCCGATGGCCCTGACGAAGTCCACCGCGCGATGGTCGCCCGTCAGGAACTGTCCAAATACCGTGGGAAAAGCGCATGAGTGCGCGTCGTGTTTTCATAACAGGGGGCGGCGCGGGCCTAGGGCGGGAATTTGCGCGTCAACTGGCCGCCAGCGGTGCAAAAGTCTGTATTGGCGATATCGACGCCGTAGCCGGAGTAGCCACCGCAAAAGAAATCGGCGGACATTTCATCAAGTGCGACGTGCGACTGGAAACGGATTTGCAGGCTGCCGCCCGTTGGATGAAGACGGAATGGGGCGGGGTGGATCTGTTGATCAACAACGCTGGCGTCGCACAAATGGGAACACTGACCGACACGCCTGTGGGTGACTGGCAGTGGATCGTTGAGATCAATCTGTTGGGTACCGTGCGCGGATGCAAAACCTTCGCGCCGCTCTTAGCCGAAACGCAGGGTACGATCCTGAACATTGCATCAATGGCGTCCTTCCTGCACCTGCCTGGTGCAGGGGCATACAACGCCACCAAAGCGGCGGTCTTGGCTTTATCGGAAACGCTGATGCTTGAGCTTGAACAGGATGGGATCACAACCCATGTCGCCTGTCCAAGCTTCTTTCGGACCGACCTTGCGCAGAACATGCGTGCCGGTGACGACAAAGCCCGCGCAATGACAGAACGTTTGGTTGAACGGTCCAGAACCAGCCCCGCCGACGTTGCCGCTGCGATCCTCGAAGGTATGGAACGCGGCGAACCGCGCATCTTTATCGATAAACGCACGCGTAAGGCGCTGCGGATGAAGAACTGGCTGCCGTTTTCCCGCTATCTGGGCGGGTTGCGCAAGGAGGTTGCCAAACTGGATGCGCGCATGGCCCGTGTCATGAAAGGACAATCGACATGAGCATTGATCAAGCAGGTGCCATTCGGGATGGCGAAGAACTGGACGTCGATCTGTTAGGTCCTTGGATGTCACAAAACCTGCCACATCTGCAGGGACGTCCTGAGGTCACACAATACACGGGCGGCGCTTCGAATTGGACGTACCGCCTGAAGTACGACAATGATGATTTGATCCTGCGTCGCCCGCCAATGGGCACCAAAGCCAAAGGTGCCCATGACATGGGCCGTGAATACCGCTTGCAACAGGCGCTACAGCCGGTTTTTTCATACGTCCCCACTATGCATGCCTATTGCGAAGATCCGGTTGTCATCGGCGACGAGTTTTACGTGATGGAGCGTCTGAACGGCATCATCCCACGCAAGAACCTGCCGCGTGATGTGTCCCTTTCACCAGAGGAGGTGCGCACCCTTTGCACTAATGTGTTGGACACCTTGATCGCATTGCACAAGGTCGATCACGTTGCCGCGGGTCTGGATACGCTGGCAGCCGGTGCTGGATACACGCAGCGCCAGATTGCGGGTTGGTCCAAACGGTATCGCGACGCCCGCACATGGAACGTTCCGCGCGGCGAAGGCATCATGCGGTGGTTAGAGGCAAATCTGCCCGAAAACGAACGCCTTTGCCTGACACATAACGATTTCCGCTTTGACAACGTCGTCCTTGACCCGTCCGAACCAACCCGCGTGATCGGCGTTCTGGATTGGGAACTTGCCACCATCGGCGATCCGCTGATGGATCTTGGCAACACGCTGGCCTACTGGGTCGAAGCGGGCGACGACCGACTGGCGCGTGCGACGCGTCGGCAACCAACGACCCTGCCAGGCATGCTGACCCGTGACGAAGTGATTGCCTACTACTGCGACGCCATGGACCTGCGCCCTGAGAGTTTCACATTCTATCAGGTCTACGGGCTGTTCCGCCTGTCCGGCATCGTGCAACAAATCTACGCCCGCTATCATAAGGGCCAGACGAAAAACCCAGAATACAAACGCTTTTGGGCCTTTGTGCATTACCTGCACCACCGTTGTCGCAAATTGATCCGCAAGGCTAGCTAAGATGGCACGTGTTCATTTGATACGGCACGGGCAAGCCAGCTTTGGCGCGGACAACTATGACGCCCTTAGCGCAAAGGGTCATGATCAGGCCAGTCATTTGGCAAAGGCGGTGTCGCTGCCGGATCGACTGGTTAGCGGAACAATGCAACGGCATCGCGAAACCGCAGCGCCATTTGGCCCCGTGAACACGGACGCCGGATGGAACGAATTTGACTATCTTGATGTTCTTGCGGCCTATCGGCCCGAATTGAACAGCCCTGCTGCCTTACGCGCTGCCTTTGCAGACGCGCCCAATCCGAAACGGGCCTTTCAAGACGTTTATGACAAGGCGACAACCCGTTGGGCGGACGGCGCGCATGACGGTGATTATGTCGAAAGCCGCAGCGCTTTTCGCGAACGCGTGCGCGATGCCATGACGACTTTGGTGGCTGAACTGGGCAAGGATGACACCGCCTATGTCGTGACCTCTGGCGGCCCCATAGTGGCGATTGTGCAGGATGTGCTGGGCCTGACCGAACATGCAACACGCGCCATGGAACATGTGCTTGTGAATTGCGGCGTCACGACTCTATCTGTGCGGCCCGGCCATGCGCGCCTGATCAGTCTTAACGAACAGCAACATCTGGGAGCAATTGATGCCAACCTCATCACATTCCGCTAAAGGCGTCATTCTAATCACTGGCGCAAGTTCCGGGCTGGGCGCAGGCATGGCCCGTGAATTCGCAAAGCGGGGCTATGATCTGGCGCTTTGCGCGCGCAGATTAGACGCGCTTGAAGCATTGAAAGGCGAATTGTCGGGAACCCGCGTTGAACTAGCAGCACTCGATGTGACTGACCATGCAGCGGTTTTTGAAACCTTCCGTCAATTTCGCGACAGTTTCGGGCGGCTGGACAAGGTGATCATCAATGCCGGTATCGGAGAAGGCGCACCGATTGGCAAAGGTGGGTTCGCGAAAAACCGGGCCACGCTTGAGGTCAATCTGATTGCAGCGCTCGCGCAAGCCGAGGCGGCGATGGAAATCTTCCGCGACCAGAATGCCGGGCATCTGGTTTTTATTTCCTCCATGAGCGCGATCCGCGGCATGCGTGGCGCGATGACAAGCTACGCCACCAGCAAAGCGGGTCTTGCACACCTTGCAGAAGGGCTGCGCCTAGAAATGCTACATAAGCCAATCAACGTAACGACCCTTATGCCCGGATATATTCAATCCGAAATGACCCAAGGGCAGGATACATCAAAGACCCCGTTTATCATTGATGGCGCCAAGGGTGCGCGTCTGCTGGCCGACGCCGTTGAGTCTGGGCGCAACCATGTGACGGTCCCGCGTTGGCCGTGGAGCGTTCTGGGCGCGGCGATGAAAATGTTGCCACTTTCATTGCTGCGGCGTGTAACATAGCACCAACTTTCAGGCGTTAGTCCAACCTCAAACAGGGCTCGTCACTGCAGGCATTTGCAGCGTGCCAATCGCTGCAAATTCACAAATCCCAGATCAATCTGTAGCAGGGCACGTTTCACGAAGCCGTGAGTGCCTAAATGTTGGCGAGAATTATCTTGCCAGATTGCCTACCTACTAGTAGGTGCATGAATATCGAAATTGAAATGGAGACGACCACGATGAAGATTTATGACACCGAAGGCTTCCCGAACCCTGCACGTGTGCGCATCGCACTTGCCGAAAAAGGTGCAACAAACGATGTAGAATTCGTCGCGGTTGACGTCATGGGCGGCGAACATCGCACAGATGCGTTCAAAGCAAAGAACCCAGATGCGGTCGTGCCTTGTCTTGAACTGGCTGACGGCAGCCATATTTCTCAGTGCACTGCGATCACCGAATACATCGACGGTCATTTTGAAGGACCGTCCTTGACAGGCGAGACCCCAAAAGAACGCGCACAAGTGTCGATGATGAACCTACGTGCTGAAAATGGCCTGCTGAACGCGGTTGGCGCTTATTTCCATCATGCGACTCCCGGCCTTGGCCCCGATCTGGAAACCTACCAATGTGCCGAATGGGGCAACAAACAAAGGGAAGTTGCCGGTCAGACGATGAGCTATCTGAACGAAGTTTTGTCAGACAATGCGTATTTGGCCGGCAATAAATTCTCGATGGCAGACATCACTGCTTTCGCAGGTTTGGCATTTGCCGACTTTGCCAAAGTAGAAATCCCGCAAAGCCTATCAAATCTTAATGCATGGCGCGCCAAAGTTGCTGCGCGTCCAAGCATCGCGGGCTAAGCTGCCTCCACTCAAGTCGAAAGGACAAAACAATGGAACTTAACGCTGACTTTTCTCAACGCGTGGTCGTTCACTCTGATCAGCTTGAGTGGAACGCATCGCCTATGCCCGGCGTTGACCGGCGCATGCTGGATCGCATCGGTGGCGAAGTGGCCCGTGCGACAACCATCGTGCGCTATGCACCGGAAAGCAAATTTTCGGCCCATACCCATTCGGGTGGTGAAGAATTCATCGTGCTTGATGGTGTGTTTCAGGACGAACATGGTGATTTTCCAGAAGGCACCTATGTGCGCAACCCACCCACGACATCCCACACACCGGGATCCGAGCAGGGGTGTACGATCTTTGTGAAGCTCTGGCAGTTTGACATGGAAGACCGCAATCAGTTCCGCAAAAATATGGCGGACGAATTGGCAGCGCCGGTTGATGGTGTCGCCACGGCCCAGTTGCACCGCGATGACCGTGAAACTGTGACCTATAGCCATGTCGATCCGGGTGCTGCGTTGAACATGTCGGATGATGGTGGGATTGAGATGCTTGTCATCGCAGGATCACTGACAGAAGGCGGTGAAACGCTCGGCAAAGGAGCATGGTTGCGCTTGCCCGATGGGAAGGCATTGTCGGCGGTTGCTGGGGCTGAGGGTGCTAAGGTTTGGATCAAATCCGGCCACTTGCCACATGCAAAGCCACCGGCTGTCTGATGGCTACACAGAAAAAACTGGCGCTTGTCGCCGGCGCGGGGGCTGGCCTTGGTCAGTCCCTTCTTGCGCGTTTTGAAGCAGGTGGGTTCACACCTGTCGGGCTTGGTCGCACGCAACCTGAAATCACCGGTGGCGCGTTCCATACGCTTGATATGGCGGATGACACAGCCGTGCCTGACGTTATTTCAGGGATCATCGCAGAACACGGCCCACCTAGCGTCGTCGTCCATAACACTGCTGAATTGTTCATTGCGCCGTTTGGCGATACGACGCTTGCGGATTACCAGCGCACGTGGACATGCATGGTGCAAACAGCTGTTTTGCTTGCGCAATCAACGTTGCAACCCATGATACGGGGTGGGGGCGGTACGTTTATCGTTTCCGGTGCAACGGCGTCACTGCGCGGCGGCGCAAAGTTTTCGGCTTTCGCGAGTGCCAAGTTCGCGCTGCGCGGATTGACCCAATCGTTGGCGCGTGAATATCAGCCCGCAGGCGTACATGTCTGTCATGCCATCCTAGACGGGATCATCGACACACCGCGGTCGCGCGACCTGCACAGCCTTGACCCTGCGAAGATGATGAAACCCGAAGACATCGCCGAAACCTATTGGCAATTGGCCCACCAGCCGAAATCGACGTGGACGCACGAGCTGGATCTTCGTCCAGCAAGCGAAGGATTCTAGCCCATGACAACTGTGATCATCGGCGGCGGTCTGTCGGGCCTTGCGTTGGCCGACATGCTGGAAACCGCAGGGCAGGATTACATGATGCTAGAGGCGCGCGGCCGATTTGGCGGGCGTATCATGACGGAACATCACGGAGCAGGGTACTTTGATATGGGGCCCGCGTGGTTTTGGCCCGGCCAGCCACGCATTGCTGCCTTGATCCAAAGGTTAGGTATGGAAAAATTTGACCAGTTTTCTGACGGTATTCTGACATTCGAAGACGAACGCGGGAATGTTGAACGCGGACGCGGCTTTGCATCGATGCAGGGGTCTTGGCGCTTGAAAGGCGGATTGGCTGCGTTGACGCAAACATTAGCGGACCGCTTACCGGATGCGCGAAAGCAACTGAATGCCCAAGTGGCGTCTTTGGATAAGAACGCAGCAGGGATCGTTGCAACGTTAACCAACGGCGATACCATCCGCGCGGACCGTGTCGTTTTGGCCTTGCCCCCACGGGTCGCAGCGGAGATCAAATTTACCCCAGCGCTACCGGATCAAACGATTACGTCAATGCGGTCCACCGCGACGTGGATGGCTGGGCAGGCCAAGGCAGTAGCGGTCTACGACACCCCGTTCTGGCGTAACGACGGCCTATCCGGCGACGCGATGAGCAGGACCGGTCCGATGGTCGAAGTCCACGATGCGTCCCCAGCGGACGGTGGGCCTTACGCGTTGTTCGGCTTTATCGGGGTGCCGCCACAAGGACGCGCTGATGAACAAGTGTTGCGGCAACATTTGCTTGCGCAACTGGGTCGTTTGTTCGGGCCACAAGCCGCGGAACCTGCCAAGCTGTACATTAAAGATTGGGCGTTTGATCCGCAGACGTCGACCCCAGCTGACCAAGCGCCGCTTCACGCGCATCCGACCTATGGGTTAACGCGCGCGATGGTCGGGCTTTGGGATGATACATTGCACTTTGGCGGAACAGAAGTTGCCCCCCAGTTTGGTGGCTATATCGAAGGTGCTTTAGAAGCGGCGGAAAACGTATTAGCAAGGCTTAAGGTCAACGATACGCGTGATACAAATGCCAACTGATACAAAAACCGCTTTGCTGGATTCTGCGGAACGGGCTGCGCGCACGCGCGGCTTTGACGGGTTCAGTTATGCCGATTTGGCGCAGGATGTCGGCATTCGCAAGGCCAGTATCCACCATCATTTCCCGACAAAGGCCGCCCTGTCCGCCGCTTTGATGGAACGTTATTACAACGATCTGAAAGCCGTGTGCGAAGACATCGATCTAAGCCAGAAAACGGGCGGCGCGCGGCTTACAGCGCTAATCGATCGCTACAGAACGGCGCTGGATGGCGGCAAAAGCCTGTGTTTGTGTGTGTCGTTTTCAACCAGTCGCGAAAGCCTGCCTCCAGAGGTGATCGCCCAAATCGGCCGCTTTCGTGAAATGATCATTGCTTGGACTGAAACCGTTTTTGCGGCAGGACAGACCGACGGAAGTATCGCACGTGTCACCGATCCGGCTGTCGAAGCGGCGGCAGCGCTACCGCTTCTGGAAGGCGCACAACTTGCGGCGAGGGTGGAAGAAAACCCCGCACTATTTGACAGTGCAGTGCGCATTTTAACCCAACGCCTGTAATAATCTGATCACTGAATTAGCTCGCAAGGAACGACGCGCCCCTTGCGAGCCATTCCATTTATTCCGTCGGCGCAAAGTCGAATTCGCTGTCGGAATACATGAAGAATTCGCAAGGCGTGTCAGAAACGCATGCTGTTGAATGCGTTTCACCTGCGCCCACAGCCCAGTACGATCCCGGACCCATAACAGGCGCATTGTCTTCGCCGTTGAACGGATTGGTCATTTGGCCCTTCAAGACAATTGCCCGGTAGCTGTGCGAATGGGTGTGTTCAGGTGTTTCAAAGTTCGCAGGGAATTGGCCAAAGGTGCCATGCGGCCCAGTCGCGCGGTCGCCATAGGCGTCTGCAAAATTGATCGGGCCCATCACGTTTTCAAAGACTTTATTTTCTTCCTGTAGAACGGCAGACATCACGCTGTCATCGGCGGTAACTGTGCTTGCTGCCATGACAAACAGGGCAGACAGAATTGGCAATGATTTCATGGGAATTACTCCTGTTGGGTATTGTTTAGTCTCGATCTGGGCCACCCGACATGCATCAGGCGGCCCAAACGGGGGACTTAGGACGCCGCTTTGATTTGCGCGACGGCTTCTTCGGTGGACCAAACAGCGTTGGCCATGTAGCGGAAGTTAATCAGCGCGGCGAGGTATCCATCACCTTCGGGCAGCATGGCAGCAGCGGTCGCATCACGGACAACGGCCACTTCAAAACCGTCCTCAAGCAGCTCACGCATGTGCGATTCCGTGCACAGGTTCGCGGACATACCCGCCAAGATAACCTGATCGACGCCTTGTTTG
This sequence comes from Rhodobacteraceae bacterium S2214, assembly GCA_025141675.1. NCBI lineage: Bacteria > Pseudomonadati > Pseudomonadota > Alphaproteobacteria > Rhodobacterales > Paracoccaceae > Rhodobacteraceae bacterium S2214. The sequence goes on along the minus strand of CP081162.1, from coordinate 91,440 downwards.
CGCAACTGAAGTGACAGATCATTCGTGTCGTTGCCGTAAACCTTGTGCGGCGATGTCACGATAGTTTTGCCGTCGTTAATGTACTGCTTGTACTGCGGCATCCAATCGGCGCCTGACCCTTCGAACCCGTCAAGGTTCAGCGGACCAGGACGGTCAAACATGCCAATGTTATGCATCAGCTTTTCCAGCGCGCCTTCAAATTTCCAGCCGTGATCGGTTGGATAGTAGTAGTGTGGGGATACCGCGACTGTCAGATCAGCGGCCTTAGCGGATTTGAAAAGCGTTTCGATGTTGTTGACCGTGTTGTGTTCTTCAACGCTGGCACCGATCACGCCCCAAGTCACACCTTCTGGATGCAAGAAATCGACCTGTGGGTCTGTGACGACAAGGGCAGTACGGCTAAGGTCCAGTTTCATAGTCGACGGCGGCAGCGCAGGTTCGGCAGGCGGGGCGTAGGGGCTGGAAGATTGCGCTTGGGCTGCAGTTGTTGTGGCGACCGCGGCTGCTGCGGCAACGGAGCTTGCAACGCCACCGCGCAGGGCAGCCCGACGTGTCATCCGGCCGTGGTTGTGGTTTGGATCATCGCATTGGCACATAGTCTGTTCCTTTCAGTGCTTGTGTTACATGAAGCTATGGCCCCCCATGTGCCTTTACGTCTTCGAAATGTACCCTTGCTTCGAATTGGGTGCCCTTTCGTCCAGAATGCGGTTAAGAATCTGGGCATGAGATACGATCACATATTCGATGAACTTGAGATTAAGACCGATCCATTTGCCCTGTGCGAACTTAGCGGGGCGTGCAGCCTTGGGCTGGGGCGCGATGCATCGGCGACACTGCATTACATTCTGTCAGGTGATGGGGAGATCACGTTCAAATCGCGGCCGCCTTTGAAAGTCGCGCGTGGTTCGCTTGTCTTTATTCCGGCACTCCAGAAGCATACCCTGAACAACTTTGGCACCGGCGGGGACCCTATCCCCGATTGCAAACCTGCCGAGATGAACCTGTCGCGTCTGATGGCGGGAACTTGCGAAACACAAGCGGGGCAGATGACCGCGCTTTGCGCCCATGTTGGCGTCGGATTGCGCGGTGTCACCGACATCATCGACCTGATCAAAGAACCATTGGTGGAACATGTATCGTCGTCCCACCGCATGCGGCCTACTCTGCAGATGTTGTTGCACGAACTGTCCCATCCGGGGTTGGGAAGCCGCGCGATGATCAAAGCTTTGCTGATGCAATGTATGATCGCGATGCTGCGCGAACGCCTGTCATCACAGGATGCTGCATTTCAATGGATGGCAGCGCTTGCCGATCCGTCGGTCTGGAATGCGCTACGGCTGATGTTGGATGCGCCGGGCGATCCGCACACCGTCGAAAGCCTTGCTGACAGCGTCCGGATGAGCCGATCTGCCTTTGCCAAACGCTTTGCCGCTGCATACGGATCAGGACCGATGAAGTTACTACGCGAACTGCGTATGCGCCGTGCTGGCGTCCTACTGCGCGACACAGATCTGCCGGTGAAACGTATCGCAGAAATGGTGGGCTTCGCATCGCGCAGTGCTTTCACACGCGCTTTCGAAAGCCAAGCCGGGCTATCGCCACGGACATTCAGAACGGCGCAGCAATCCTAATATCGCCCGGTCTTGGGAACCGCCGCTCTGATGACAAACGCCTGCACAACGCAATTTGGGCCACCCGTTCGAGGTGGCCCAAAGTTACGTTCTTACGTGTTTGTGGGGTCGCGCGATCAATCGATGTCGCAACTTTGTTCGCGCCCAAGGCAGCCCAAACTTATAGTTCAGGGATGACCAGAACTGTGCCAACCGCCAAATTCGACGGATCGCTGATAAGGTCTTTGTTCGCCTCATAAATATCTTGGTACCGCAGCACATCGCCATATTCACGCTGCGCAATAATGCCAAGGTTGTCACCAACCTGAACGATCACTTCGCGGCGACCAGATGACGGTTCCGCAGTTGGCGCGGTTCCGCTGGACATGTCGATGACAAGTCCGGCGCTGGTGGAAGAGAAACTGCTTTCAGCTGGTGTTTCTGCAACCGCCGCCGGCGTTGCTGTCGATGCGTTTGCGGCAAAATCACCGGCACCCGCTGATGTCTTCACTGCAACCGCGACCGTTTCGTAATCGGGCAGATCAGGGTATGTTTCGACGATCTCTGTACCAGAGAGGCTTTCAAGAAACGCAACCAGATCGGATTTTTCTTGATCAGTCAGGCCAAGCGGTTCGATCATGGCAGATTTTGTGCCAAAGACGTCTTCGGTGCCGCCTGCGTCGTAGAAGTTCACGACCTCGTCCAGCGTATAGAAAATGCCGTTATGCATGTATGGGGCCGTAAAGGTCAGATACCGCAACGGCGGTGTGCGGAACTTGCCCATGTCTTCGTCGTTTTGGGTCACCGCATATAGGCCAGGGTCACGATCAAGGCCTTCATAGACTTCCTTCGCGACACCGAAACCGCGCATCGCGGACCGGAATGTCACCTGAACAAGCGGATCTTCCAAGAATTCCGGATTGCGCGGCACGCTTGTGTTGTGGAAATCTTCGTCAGTGGCCAAAGCGCCGTTATGGCACGATACGCAATTCCCTTTGCCCGCGAAAATCACCTGACCACGGGCGGCTTCTGGGCTAAATCCAAACACGTCGCCAGCAGCAAAACGGTCGAATGGGCTGTCCGCAGAAACCAAGGAATGTTCATAAGCTGCAATAGCTTGGGTAATTTGTTCGATGGTTGGGTCTTCGCCCCAAATTTCAAGAAAGCGGTTCCGGTATTCCGGAATTTGCTTCATCCGCTCTTCAGCCATTGTGACGTCGATGTTGGCGGCAAAAGCCGTTCCCATCGCGCCCGGAACTTGGTGCAACAACGACCCAACTGAACCGTCCCAATGCAGGCCGTTGGTCAGATAGGCCGAATTCACCAAAGTTTGGGCGTTGCGCCAATGTTTCGTGCCGGGATAGCCACGGCTAAGTTCGGCACCATCGCCGTAACCGTATTCCGGAGCGTGACAGCTTGCGCAGGACGTCGAACTGTCGCCTGACAGGCGTGGATCGAAGAACAACAAGCGGCCAAGTTCAACCATGGCCTCGTCTTTTTCGGGTGTTGCACTGACTGGCAACGGCGGCAGTTTCATGATGCGGTCTGTTTCGGCAGCAGCGGAAGATGCTGCGGCAAGCGCTACGAGTGTCAGGATACGTGTTAACATTTGCTTTACTCCACTTAAGTGAGAACGAGATCGAGCTTCAAATCCGCATTCGCGGCGACGCTCAGGTTCGCAGTCTTTTCACCCAACAGAGGGTGCCAAATTGACAGGACGTACTGGCCCGGCGGGATATCAGGAATATCGAACCGACCATCGACACTGGTCACAGACAGATACGGGCTAGTCGATGTGTAGACCCAAGCCGCCATCCAGTTGTGTGCGTTGCAATCGATCATCATCAGATTACCACGCCGCAGGTTCAGATCGACGCGGTCAACCAAACCGGCCTCTGGCTGCGCGAAGTTGAACATGGACCGACGTGTCCCGTTGAACACTTCGTATGCGTGGATGTTGTGCAGGATCGGATCGAAGTTGTGGACATCGACGTAGGCGCTGCTGCGGATGATCTGCACATAAGGCTGGAAGCTGCAGTCGATCTGGTAGATCTTTCCGTGATTAAAAATCGGGTCCCAGTTTTTGCCTGCGGTGACGCCCTTAATTTCGACAACACAATCGCCAAGCTCGCCGTCGTCCGAAACACGCAAAGCTTTGGGTTCGCGATCATCGACGCCGCAAATATCGTGATCCTTGATGACAGGAAAACTAGGGACAAATTCGCCGTTGCCTGCATATTTCAGCTGACCAGAGACCCGACCCGCAGATTGCGGCGTACCAGTTTCATTGTATGCGGGGGTAGCGGCATAGATTCCCGTGCCAAGACCGGCTGCAAAAAGTGTAGAAGCGCCGCCCTTGATAAGCGAACGTCTATTCATTTCCATCACACTAACCTCAAAAATAGTTATTAATTTTCACTCAGGGCAATGACAGCACCTGTAAGATTCCAGAGATCGTCTACGTTAACATTCTGACCGAATGATGGCATGGGTGTGCCCGGAATCCCGCGATAAAGGCGCATAAACACATCTTGTGGATCACGCCCCCCTTTGAACGTACCCACCGTCAGGTCTGCAGGCGAAATGCTTGCGCCGCTCATGTCCTTTAGCGGTGCGGAAAGAACGCCGTCGCCTTGACCAGTAGCGCCATGGCAACTTGAACAATCAAGACTTTCGTACAGTTCCATACCGCGATCGATATCAAGACTTGCAGGGACGACGATGTCTTCTATCGGTTCGCCATATGCTGTTATGTCAGCGAATTGACGGATAACTTCGGCCAGAGCCAGCCGTTCACTGAGTGTGAAATCGGTAAAGGCGGGCATGGTCCGACCGAATGACCCTTCGATTCCCGTTTCAATGATTTTTGTGATGTCTGCGCGTGCTGGAAAGTCGCCTAGGCCGGTTGTGCCAAACTTGAAAACGCCGCCTGTGAAATCACGCGGGGCAGGCGCAAATTGGGCCGCCATAACACCATCGCCAGCGCCCGTTGCACCATGACAGATCGCACAATTTTCGATGTAAAGTGTCATGCCTAAGCGATGTAGTTCTGGGGTGGGGACGTTCTGATCGGCTTGGGCGCCGGAATTGATCAATAAAAACGGTAGGATGGCGAATGCCGAGATCTTCTTCATTTCTATTAACCCTTGCTCAACTCTGAATAACTACGCAGTGCGCATTAATTTACGCCTGTGCGCCGTATATCTATAAATATTGGCATAATTTTGTCCGATCTGGACCTTCGCAAAAAGATATTTGCGGTTGCCAGTGACGCTTGATGAGCCGCGACGCGCTGTCCTTCTCAACCAAAAGAAAGCCACAAAAATCGTTCGCTCTACTTGATAATGAATATTCATTATCCTAATTGAAGGCATGAAAGGGTGACCCATGCCGAAACCTGCCAAGCCAGTAACCAGAGCAAAAATTCGCGATGCGCTTGTCGCGGAAGTGGTTGAAAAAGGGATCGCGGCGGTGAACGTCGCAGGTATCGTCAAGCGTGCCAAAATTTCCGCAGGCACTGTTTACGTTCATTTTGAAAACAAGGACGACATGCTGCGCCAAGTCTATATGGAACTTAAGGCAGAGTTTCACAGCGCCATTACAGAAGACGGAAACGCAACAGATAGCGCACAACGCGTGCGGAACATGTGGTTCGCTATGTTCCGTTTTGTACGTGAACGTCCGCAAGATTTCTTGTTCCTCGAATACGCCAACGCCGCCAAAATTCTATCGCCTGATGAACAAGCCACCGTTGACGGTTTTGCCAAAGATATCGCCGCACGTCTCAAACGCGGTGTCGACGATGGCACTTTGGTCGATCTTGATACCGAGCTGCTTTCGCTTTTGCTGGTGGCACCGGCCATGCAGCTTGCGCGACGCGCGGTACTGTCTGGCGAACCCATCCCTGAAAATCTGATTGTCCAGACCTTTGATCGGGTCTGGCTATCTATCGCGAAAAACTGATCGAAAGGATCAAGTCATGTCAAAAATTGTTCTTATTACGGGCACCTCTACGGGGCTTGGCATTGCCACCGCTGTTCAGGCCGCGCAAGCAGGCCACACAGTCTATGCGACGATGCGCAACACCGGAAAACGCACTGCTCTTGATACATCGGCGGAAGCGGCTGGCGTGTCGCTTCGCGTATTACGACTGGATGTACAAGACATGTCCTCGATCAACGCTGCAGTCGAAACGGTCATTGCAGAACAAGGCCGCATTGATGTGCTTATCAACAACGCAGGCATGGGTTACGCCCGCAGCCTGGAACAGGCCGAAGAAGCCGACATTCAAAAGATCTTGGACGTCAACTATATGGGCGTTGCACGCTGCACGAAGGCCGTCATGCCCTTTATGCGCAAGGCCCGTGCCGGTCATGTCATCAACATCAGTTCTGTCGGCGGATTGGTCGGCCAGCCGTTTAACGAAATCTATTGCGGCGCGAAATTTGCGGTTGAAGGCCTAACGGAATCGATGGCCAGCTATATCACGCCGTCCTTCGGCATCCATTTCACGGCTGTCGAACCGGGCGGTATCACTTCGGAATTCGCCAATTCCGTGATGGAACAGATGGCGCAGACTGGCGGCATGTTAGAGGACGAATATCTTCCAATCCTTCAGAAATACGTCGCAGGTGCGCAAAACCGTCAGGACACAGGCATCTATCAAACCGCCGATGAAGTCGCCGCGGTCGTTATGCAAGTGATGGACGCACAGCAGCCACCAATCCGCGTCCGTACATCCGAATGGGCTGAAACCTTCACCAAGCTTAAGACAAGCCTTGACCCAGACGGCCTCAAGCAACAGGCGCAGGTTGTCGATCAATTCCTGACATAAAGTTAAGGTGCAAGACTGGGCATTGTCAGCCTTGCCCGAGCGATTGTGCGCGCCCCATGTGAACTCACGTTGAAGTGCAGTTCCTGATTTTCTCTTTTACTCCAACGGGTTCTGTATTTCCATCAGCTTGCCTTCGAAGACTCCGGCAGGCGTCCGGTAGCCAAGGCACTTGCGCGGGGTGGAATTGAGAGTCTGGCAAATCGACCTCAAATATCGATTTGTCAGGGCCGTCGGTTCGGTTGATCGGGGCAGGTAACGCCGCAGCCCATTGTTCGTGTTCTCGACGGTGCCTTTCTGGTAGGGCGCTTGCGGATCACAGAACCACGCGTCTGCGCCGATCCCATCTTTGAGACGTTTCCAGGCCGAGAACTCTGTGCCGCGATCAAATGTAATTGACTAGCGTGCATCGGAGGGCAGGGGCGCGAGGCCGTCGATCAGCGCCTCCATGATCGGCTTGGATGTTCGATCCTCGTTGCGCATGACGACGGCAAAACAGCTGACGCGTTCGACCGAGGACGTCACGTTCACCTTTCCATGCTCTTTGCGGAACATCATCAGATCGCATTCCCAGTGGCCGAAATCTGCACGTTTGGCAATGCGTCAGGCCTGTGTGACAGGCTTTGTGTATCAACGAAATGACCACGCTGATGGCGTCGATACCCGCGTGGTCTGCGGCGTCTGCGATGCTCGGGCAGGTGGCGATAAAACTGCTCTGCGCGGCCATCCTTGGAATAGGCGAAGCGGTAGATCGTCTCATGGCTCACGCGGATCGGATGACATTCCAATCGCATCCGGCCAGCGATTTGCTCTGGGGACCATCCGGCTTTGAGGCGGTCTTCGATGGCGGCTTTCAAATCGGGGTGAACCACCATCTTGCGATGAACTGCGCGGCACTTCTCATATATGTCTTGAGCATTCAAAGCATAGTAGCCGTTCAGGTGCGGCGGTTCCTTGTCATCAAAGTGGTTCCGCCTCAGATCACGGTAGATCGTCGATGCAGCGCGACCTAGACGATCCGCCATCTCTGAGATCCGCATTTTTGCGTCGCGCCAATTGGCAATCTTGCGGCGTTCTTCCAGACCCAGGTGACAGTAGTGGGTTCCCATTCAACATCCTCCATGCAGCACTCTGTTTTGATACAGAATTTGCACTTCGTTTGTGAATCCACCATCTGGACCCTATTATTGCAACCAAGTAGAAATGTCCGTCGTTGCGCAAAGTAGAAATGTCCCACTTGGCGGAGTTCGAGCATGGCTGGGCAGGGCGGAGACTTCACATATCGCAGCCCGGACTAGCCATGCGGGCGTTGTTATTCTGCTGCTGTCTGCGTAGCTTCCGCCTGTTTCTTTTTGGCTCTAATGGCCAGCTTTGAACTCCAACCTTCTGTGTTGCGCCGCCCGGTTGGCTCGTAGCGTGTGCGCTGTTTGCCAGCGCGGCGCTTTTTAGGAGCGGCCTTGTCCTGTTCAGCTTTGATGTGTTCAAGCACGGCACCTAGGCGCTTGTTCTCAGTGATGGCCGCATGTGTGACGCGCTGATCCTTGTCGAAGACGGTGTAAGGGATTGAAACGCCTTTCCATCGGATGTCCAAGCTGCCGTCTGGAAAGGCGAAGGTATCCACATATTTGCCCGGCAGATCGCGGGTGATCTCATTCTCGGCCAGGATGATACGTTGGCGCTCATAGGAGAAGGCCAGTTGTTTGCTGACAAGCCGCTCGTCTCTGAAACAGAAGATGTCACGCAGACGATCCGGTTCGATGTTCATCGGACGGTGCAGGTTGTCGGCGCGACGGGGCACCTTTGCAAACTTGGCGTTATAGCGGTCCGTGAAGCCGGGCAGGAACGCATTCGCCTCCTCCATGTCTGAGATGCCTGCAAGCCTAAGTTCTTTAACCAAACGATCCTGCAAGGTGCGGTTGGCGCGTTCGACACGCCCTTTGGCCTGAGAGCTGTTTGCGCAGAGAATCTCGATGTTTAACGCGTTCAAAGCCCGACCAAACTGGGTCATGCCGTGCCCTGATTTGGCCGACTGATTGGCGACACGAAACACTGTGTGTTTGTCAGAATAGAACGCAACCGGCCGACCATGTGCTGCCAGATACAGATCCAGCGCTTCAAAGTAACTGAAGGTACTCTCAGAGGTCACAAACCGCAGTTGCATCAACGTACTGGTCGCATCGTCTATGAAAACGAGCAGAGTGCACGCTGGCCCGCGATTTTCGAACCAGCGATGATCTGAGCCATCAATCTGGATCAACTCGCCAAAGCATTCCCGGCGCAATCTGGGCTGATGGAATGTGCGACGTTGTTTGCGTGACAACCAGATTCCAGCGTCCTGCATCAACTTGCGAAGCGTCTCACGGGATACCTTCAGACCGTGATCCTCGGCCAGCTTCTCAGCTGCAAAGGTTGGCCCAAAGTCGATGTAGTTCTCTTTGACCAGCGTCACAGCAAACTCAAGCACCGCAGGATCAATACTGTTGTTCGATCTTCGGCCACGCGCTTTGTGACGGATCACTGCTGGGCCTTCTGCCTGGAAACTCTTCAACAGCCGATGGACTTGTCGTCGGCTCAGTCCCAGAACATTTGCCGCTGTCACTGCCGTCATCCGGCCTTGTGTCACTTGGCTCAGTACTTCTATGCGGTTCAGCTCGCGTTCGCTCATGATCACCAATCCCACGGCCACACTCCAATCCTGCTTCAACAGGGAAGTGTGACACTTCTACTTTGCAGATGTGAGACATTCTAACTTTGCAGCGACATCTATAGCGCCAATAATCAGGGTTATGTTTTATTCTTTGGCGGCGCCAACGATAAATACAGACCCAGTTGTACGCTGCTGAGCAATCCTGAGGCTTAAACCACCATAGTCTGTGTGAGCATTACAAAGCTGACTTCAAGTCGACCCGTTTGGACAGGTAGTCAAGGTATGTCATTTCATCTTCAAACATGCTGGCACCTTCGATCATATAGGCACGTAACAAAAACTTTGTCGCGAGGTCTTCGTTTTCAAGGTCGGCGTTAAGCTTTCCAAGTTGCAGTAAAATGTACGGGTTTATGTGCCCGTCCGGGCATCTATACGCTGTTTCAAAGGCGTCTTTCGCGTCGTAAGGCTTATTGCCGCATGCATAAGCCTCACCGATTGATGCGTAGAGCCACATTGACTGTGCATGCGCTACTTTTGGATCTGGGACCAAGGTAAGTGCTTGTTTCCACTTGTCCAGCGCACCGGACCAGTCCCCGGTGTCTTCGAGCAAGACATTCCCCTCTTCGGCAAGAATATCAATCTTGAGCTCGTCGCGCTCCGACAAATTGGGCATCTTACTCTGCCTCGGCCAGCGCAAGATATTGTCTATGCTCGCCACGAAAACCTTCGGGGCCGAAGAGATTATAGATGCGTTTGAACAATGCGATTGCAGGCTCCCGCTGTCCAAGCTGAAGGCGTGCTTCTGCCTCTGTCATCAGCGTATAGTGATCGGTCTTTTCCGCGTCACCGTAAGCCGCGTATAGATGGGGAATCCACTTCTCAACCTCACCCACGTCGCCTAACTCTGCAAAATCTCGGACAAAATCCGCAGAGAGGGATTGCGCATAGTAATCCCAGTCATAGGGCGGAGCCGGGATCATCCCCCAGGCTTCTTCAGCAATCTCGAGTGAGCGCCGTAACTGACCGGCGCGGTAGGCTTCGCCCGAGCGATCAAGAACAGCGTCAATTTTGGTGCGAATAGCATCTGAGAGTTGTGGTTTTCGAGGCAAAATATCGGTCTTAGTTTATTTTCTTAAGTATTCTTGAGACCCCCTGAAGGACGAATTTTTAGCTTGATGAATTAGCTTCCATTTCTTTTTTGATCTGTAGCGCGGATTTAATCTCTGACAGAAAAAACTCGCCAAAATTCCCTAAATTGCGATAGTCCTCAGGCACATTATCGCCTGCAACGACTACAGGACACTCACCTTCAGGGTCCATTTCTCTTGTTGAAAGCACGAAGTAAGGGCCGAACCCCGTCGACATGATGGCGACCATATCTTTATCTAGTTCTCCGCGTTCACGGTTTACTTCAGTGACCCATATCGCGCTGGGTGCTTTTTGTGCTTCGAACCCATCTTTCGTAAATCCGTAAAACTCAACGCTCAGGAAAGCAAGACGCCCATAACGCTGCAAAAAAGTCCTATAAGAGTGCGAAAACTTGCAACCCAAACGCTCTTCCATTGCATTGATGGTAACGTCGTCGATGCCGCCGGATGCACGGATCGGGTAACCTGAAGCACGCATCAATTTGTCTGCTTCTTCAATCTCGTTTCCGTTCATTGTCAATAATCCTTAAAAGTCATTCGCGCGGGTCATCCAGTATTGTGTGCGATATCGTCCAAAAGCTGCCCGATCAAGTGAAGGAGGAGCACTTGCATAAGGGCGCCGTATACCATCCGGACCAACCCATGTTTTATCCCATTGGTTCAAATAGCTATGCAACAAGCGTCGGTTTTCTTGATGCATTGTTTGTGTCATCTCTACCAGTGTACCCGGTTCGGTCTGCGTCAAATGGTGAAGATTCAATTCTTCGCCGTCAATACCGATCGGTGCCCGGCCATCAGCCATTCTTTCGATATTAGTTAGACCGTCTTCGTCAATGTAGTGAGGGTCAAAAATATCGTTTCGCTGGAATACTTTGCGGCCATTGATTGATCTAGCGGTCCAGGCGTTGCGCGTAACCCGCGCCGTTTGTTGGGATGTCGTTTCCGCAACTTCATCCACTTGCCGCGAAGCAACCTCTAGCGTTTCTCGGCCAGCCGCGCGCGTGCCTGCTGCAACCCCACCGCCAATACTAAGCGCACCGCTGGCAAGATCGGTCGTGTTCATGATACTTTCGACTGTCTCAGGGCTCGCGCCGAGCGCTCCGGCTGTTCCGCCAATCGCCTCGGACATCAAATTGTGCTGAAACTCGCCTGTCCATGCGGTGCGCATGCCGGTAACTGCATTGTCCCACCCGTTGACCCATAGTGCTGCCCCACCCACCATTGCAGGAATGCCGGGTGCTGCACCAACGCCGGTTGCACTCGCCGCGCCGCCGCCGCCGACAAGACCAGCGCCCAAAATTGCTTCGCCGACGCCACCAACCGCCTGAACGACGCCCACACCACGTGTCAGGACCGCGCCATGGTTGCGATCAAACTCGCCAATCGCCGCTGCCGCGTCTGATGCCGCTTCTTTCGTGGCGTCCCAGGCATCGCCCGCGCCATCCCATAGGCTGCCCCAGAAGCCCGGTTCTTCTTCGGGTTCCGGTGGCGTGGGACCGTTCGCGACCGTACTTCCTGCAAGTTCGGCCACACCAAGGTTGTTGCGATTGTTCATCCAGACTGCGTCGCCGTCGCGAATGACTTCTGAACCTTCAGCGCGGACTGTTGTCGAGTGCTCTAAGGGCTGAACGGGGCCCATAATCGTACCCGATTTCACGCCCATCGCGACGCCCTGCTCTGCGCCATAGGTCAAGGTTTCTTGAGATCGCAGCACCATCACGTTTTGCCCAGCTGCACGAACCGATGACGGGAATTGTAATGGATGCGTCGGACGCGCCCACGTATCGTATGGAATTGGCGGGGTCGCTGATCCGCGCGGCGTTAAGGCCACATCTGGGGTTGTTGAGCTGTAAAGCGGTGCCGCACCATCGCGGATCAATTCACGCGGGGTTGTGGTCCACACCGCATCAGGCGGCGGGTCCGGTTCCTGTTCGGCTCGAACAGCTGCTCCCAATTGCGGGTCATCAAAGATCTCTAATTGGGCATTGTCGTTCGTTGCCCAATCGTGTCCAAAATAAGAAAAATTATCGCCACCATTCCACTGGACCGTACCGCGAGGGTCCAAGCCCAACCGACCAAACGCACCGGTTGAGGCGGCCACATTGGTGACTTGCGGGTTTGGTGTAATCGTCAGGGTGAGAGGCGGGGACCCGTCTTGTGGCATCAGGCGGTTCTCACCTTGTCACGTTGCGGTAGCGCGTTAAATTCAAGCGGTCCAATATCCACGGTCTTAACGCCATCGCGCCAGGGCAGTGACATGCGCCATGTTAAGCGCACCTGCGGCACTTCTTCCAAGAGCTCCAAATGAACACCATCAAGCACCATGGGTGATTTGACCGTCTGTCCTGAATCGTGTGTGGCGACGGCCCCAAATGCTAAATGTGGGAGGTAAAACGCAAGATCAGGACGCCCGGGAAACATATTCGCGACACGGATCAGTTCATCGCCTCGAAGATATGGGTCAAACTGCAAAGAAGGATGGGCAACATTGTAAAACCGCGGATTGAAGTCTGGTGGTAAAAACGGATGTTGGGTCTCAAGCCAAGTCGCATCATATGTTCCGACATATTGCTCACGAAACCGCCAAACTGGTGCAATTGGTGCAAAACCCTGCGGTTGATAAACCTCGAGCGCATCAACAATTGGTGTGTTGGCATGTTCGATCTGCGGGGCGGTGACCGCGATTTTATGGGAGGTTTCTGGCGTTACAACACCCGGACCTGCAGGGTTCCAAATATCCACATTTCCGTAACTATCGTGATCCTGCGGGACCAGTATCTCGCCGCCAAATGATGCGTAATAATCGAGTGGCACCTCTGTAACAGGTATCGCATCGCTTAGTTTCCAACCGGCCGCTTTGTCATAAAACCAATGCCTCGGGCCATGAACACGAAGAACGTATTGTTCGCTGTCGACCATGATACCTGCAAGCCAGCTGGGTTGCGCCTTGCCTGTAGGTGATCGCGCGATCGCCAGAGCCGTGACATCCGTCGCTGGCCGAAAGGGTGCAAAATCAGAGGTTCTAAAAAGATGATCCGGCGCATTTTCTGCAGACCGGAACTCATCCGACATTGCGATGTCACGCTGCTGTTTAGCGGGCCGAAGCACGCCCTCTGCGTCAACCACAAATAATGCAGAAACCGTTGCGACAGCCATTAACTCTTTGCGGTTGTTGTATTTCTGAAAAACAAACGCTGGAAAATCTATGTGTGATCGAAGCTTCATGTCTAGTTCAGGTCTACGGTTGAACCATTGATCTGCACCGGCCCAGACATCGTGATATTCAAGTTATCACCCAGCATGCGAATAGTACCGTCTTTCTTCATGACGAGCTTGGATTTGCCCACTTGGATGACCAATTCTTCTCCGACATCGACAATTTTCTTTTTACCGACATAGGTTGTCTGCACCATTCCCACGACTGTGTTTTTGAAAAGTCCGACTTGTTCGGTGCTGGCTAAGCCAACTGTTTCGGATTTCGCTTTTTCTATGACTGTATTCATGATGCCCGAGACCGGCATGACGCTACTTAGCAGATTTCCTAAGGCAGCACCCGCCCCGGCTTGCGCGGCCCCTGCTATTTTGGAATGCCCGCCTGCTCCCGCGAATCCTGCGATACCGGACAACGACAGAACCTCCGAAGCAACACTTGCATCAGCCAATCCACCAACAAAGTCCGAGACTGTTTTGTCCCCAACTTCAGCGGCACCTTCTTTCATTTTGGAGGCTGCTTGACCGATCATGCCCCCTAACGCGCCAAAAAGCGCGCCATTCTGTGCGCTACCGACCGACACATTCATCGAACCACCAATTTTTTCTTGGTGGTTGCCGCCAACTTCAATCGACTTATTGCTGCCAATGCTCTCGTTTTGGTTATTGTCTACCCGCTTTGAGCGGTTGTTCAGAACCTTGAGCGTTTGATCTTTTTGCGCGTGCAGGCTGATGTTCTCTGCACCCGTCGCATCCTCAAATGTGAATTCGTTAAACCCTTCAGACTTATGGCTATCACTGCGGAACACCGACTTTGTTTTATGCTCAGGCAGAGGATAAGGCGTGTCGTTTTTGCCGTTGTAAACACAGCCCGTCACCAGTGGTTTGTCGGGGTCGCCTTCAAGAAACTCGACGACCACTTCCATACCGATACGCGGCACAATCATGCCGCCCCAGCCTTTACCAGCCCAGTTTTGCGACACACGACAGCGCATCGAATGACGCGCGTCCAAATCCCAATGGAACCGCACCAAGATCCGGCCATATTCGTCGCAATCAATCTCGCCCTCGCCCACTACTTCAGCAGTTTGCGGGCCTTGCACGATGGGTCGCGCAGTTTTGCGTTCCGGCGCAAGCGGGGTGTCGGCAGGCATTAACAAATAGCTACCATCATAGCTCGGCTCGCCATTTTCCGTCGTGCCATATCCACCCGACGCGTAGGTGTGCTGCGCCGCAAGGCAAAGCGTCTTATCCACACCCGGCACCTTATCACCCGTAATTTTCACTTTGTGACCGGCGCGCAGCGAGGCACAATCGCCAAGTGCACGATGTCGCGGATCTTGGCCGCGCTCTTGATCCACACGCAGACGCGCAACGCCTTTGCCAGTACCCTGCGCCAGATAATCACCCGGATAATCGTAACTTTCGATGCTGCCCTCTTCATAGGGGGCAGCCCCATCCCGATCGACTTCCATCGCGGCGTTAGGGGTCTTAAAGTTGTAATCCGTTAAGCGGATCTTACCAGTTGTTAACCTTTGTGAAGGCCGCATATCCCAAAAATGTTCGGCGTCACGGCTCGTCTGACCGTTCTCGGCCATGTGAAATTCACGGGCGGCACCGGGCAAATCATCGTGTGACACAACCGTATCGGTCAGCACCAGTGTATGCGATCCGACGTCGTGTTTGAAATGATAGGAAATCCCGAACCGCTCCATCAAACGCGTCGCAAAATCCAGATCGCTTTCGCGGTACTGGACGGTATATTCAAGCGTCGGATAGGTTCCGGTCAGGCGTTTTTCGACAGCAGGTTTGCCAAAACCAGTATAAGGCGCAAAGACCTCATCTAAAATCTCAACAACAGTTTTCTCATGATAAATCTGCTGCTTGCGTCGCAAGCCCAACAGCCAGAACCAAGGCTTTAAGGTCAACGTATAACGCCACCCATTCTCACCCTGCCCCAACATCTCTGCTTCCGTAATGATCCCGTCAAAAGGAGTCTCGAGAAGATCGTAGGACTTCAGGTTCACCGTCGCATGGGTGCTGATCAACGCGTTGAAATCCAGATCATCAGTCTTCGCTAATGCCTCAACACGGTAGGTGAACAAGCCGTTCAGATGCTCGTCACCACTAAACCGCAACAGGTTCAACACGTCCTTGCCTAAGGTCGTCGACAAAGACCCCATGCGGTCCGCTTGCTTGAAAATGGCGTTCATAGTACCGATCAGTCCAGTTCATTCGTTACCAGATCACCATAAGTCACCGGCCACCATTAGCAACCACCGGTTGCGATTTTACTCTGATGCGCGGCGATATGGCCAGAACTGGCAAACGTGCGCGGATATCCTGTTACGGTTTAACTGCATTTTCTCTGATTAGTGGGCGGGACAGGCTGTCCCAACGTGAGCCAAACGCGTCCATGACGAATTAACCCGCTGAAAATAAACAGTAAAAATGCTACACCACTGAAACACCTTCAAAACGCCCCTTACGCCATTGTTTTTGCTCGCGGAAACGCCTTTCGCAGAGAGCTGCGTGACGTGTGTAATTTTTATGGGACTGGCTGTCCCACGAGGTGCAGTCCTTCGAAACAGGTTCGAGTGCGTTGTCACTGCTGACCCTCAGAACGCCTGACAGAGCGATTGCGCAAAACAGGGGAATTGGAAGCCAGAGCCACGCAGCGCGCGCTCAGGCACCTCCGCCGCGCAAAACGGCCCGAGAGCCCTGACGAAGCTCACTGAGGCGCAACTACTAGCATTGGCGCCAGGGTCTCCAAGCAAAAGAGACCAGCAGCACCCAGTGCCGCTCATTTCACGGGCGGCGTGACTTGCTACAGAACCCGCCCATTCAATTTTGCAGGGTCTCAGTGTTCGTGCGAGATATCTTCACCATTACCCAGTCAAAAGATCGGTCCAACTAACCTCAAAATTTCTACACACGTCACGCAGCTCTCTGCGGCGGGCGTTTTTGTGAGCAAAAACAGGGCTTTACAACCAACTAGTGGGTCGCGAAGTGGTTTTGACTTTTTACGCATTTATTTCAATGACTTGCGGGGCGCTGGACGCATTTGGCCCACGTTGGCGTTTACCGTGAAAAGCAAATTTTGACAGGGTGTTTCGTACGTTCAATAATCACGATTTATGCTGTTTTTACGTAGGATTGATGGAATGGACTGAACTTGCATCATGGTTTTCGTACGGTAATGTGTCCGAAAATCATTTCGGACAAAATGATCCTGTATTTTGAGAAAGACCGCACCTGTGCCTGAAGCCCGAGACTTCATCTATTGTCGTCGAGATCCGGCTCCAGCAGATCGGGCGGTCAGTCAGGGGCCAACGTCGTCCGAGCTTACGATGATCCGCGGGCGACTGAAGGCCGCGCGGGACGAGGGTTTTGACGTGCGTAAACAGGATGTGATCATCGAGAATGCGAACGCGGCGGTAGCAGCGTCAGGTCGCCCAAAATTTACGAAACTTTTGCGCGGGCTAGGACCGCAAGACGGGCTTATTGTTTGGCGGCTTCACGCGATCAACTGTCGTCAACCGAGCAGGTCATGAGCACACTAAAGGCCCTTGCGAAACTTGATCAGAGTGCGGCGAAAACAAGGAGCGCGGGACGGACGCCCGTCGGAAGGCCGCCGTCGCTTGATCAACAGGCGCGCTCCAAAGTCCGAGCAGGCATCGCAGCGGGTGAAAAGATCATCGATCTCGCGCGCACGTTTAACACCACCCGACAGACGATTATGCGTATCCGGAACGCAAAGGGATGATGCCACCGCAATCACTCACATCGGCGATGCCCCCTTTCAAAAAGCCTCTAAAAGAACCGCCGCATCTATTCCTATTCGCCACGTTTGACGGAGAGGCTGGCCGACCCAGCTACGCCGTAGAAATTCGAAGCTGTGGCCGTTCATTGCAATTCGATCAGCGATACGCCTCTGAGGGGCGCATAAACTCAATCATCGACGCGTTCCAATGCGTTGAGCCAACCGTTCGTGGCTGTCAACGGTGGCGTAACCACCGACCATTATGGCAGAGCGAAAGTCGGCCACTGGGTGTCGCGCCTTAGGGCGTGATGCCCTCAAATAGCAAGCACGTTCCAAGGCGCGTTGGCCGTCAGGCCAACCTGATGATTGAGGTGCCCCTGGTTTTCTAGACGCCTGCCTGACTACATCGCGTGTGAGATAGGTCTGCCGCCTGATACGTTCATGTTTCAGAAGATGAGAGAGGCTTTTGGCGACTGCGTTGTCGTGGCAATTTCCAAGTTTGCTTATGCTGGCAACCAGATTGTTTTTGCTCAGGAAGGACTGCCACTCTTTGCCAGCTAGCTTTGATCTTTTGCCCGGCATGCGATTGCAAAGCAATCTGCCAAGGGGGTGGACCGTCCGACGACGTGTCTTGAGGACAAGTCAATGACAACAGACAAATACGACTAACCTTGGTCGGTTCTAATATAGGGAGCCTCAGTCATCCAGGCGATGTCAGCAACTACGGCAGGCTTGCCAGCATATCGACCAAGGCGACGTTTGTCGTCAATCTGTGCCGCGCCGCACGCGAGGCCGGCTAAACGGGCCACACAGCTCTTAGAGCGCGTCTCGCCCGCTTCCGCAGATCATCCGTCAATTTGCGATAGCAATAGACCTTGCGGCTATCGGGCCATGCCTGCTGGACGAATTCAGTTTGACGGACATCTTTAAGCGCGCGCGCACTTAACGGTTCTTCAAGCCATGCATAGAAACCGCTGAAATGAACCATCAGCACCCGGCACATCGACCGCACTTAAAACTCCGCGCGATGGGTCTCCCTATCGGGACATTGTCGCGCGATGCCCTGCCGTGAGTCGAATAAACGCATACGTCACTGAGACTCGCGCGCAAAGTATCCAGTCGCCTTTTCTAAGATAGTGCGTTCCTCGGTAACCTGCGCCTTCCACGTGTATTCGCGCACCACGACCTGTACCACAGCGTCTACAAATCTGGGCGTATCTCAGGGGACGTCCACGACTCAGTTAGCGAAGCGATAATCACTGCTGGGATGTGCTAGACGAAACAATAATATACATATGCGGCGATGCAAAACTGGCTGAGCTATCACAATGCTTTGGATCATTTTCTAAAAACTGCTTCGGCTATCTTGCTAATGTGCATGCAAAAAGCCACATTTCAATCATGCGTTGTGTTGAATATCGTTTTACTGGCGAGGGACAAATAGGTGATTTCTGATCTGATTGAAATTTCACCAGTTACCCCGATCGCAGCGGATCACGCTGATCACAATAGGACCTTTATTCCTGTCGGATTGAGGGCTGCCATCGGTGACGATCCTCATGACTTTCAACTTTATGCCGTTCTGGACGCGGCTAAAATTATGCATCTACCAGAGCGTCTTGTTGCGGCTGATGTTCCACATAAATGTTTGTTCGTCGGGAAAGCGATGGAAGATTACAGCGATGTTGCTCCGTGGCTCGTCCAGTTACCGCTTGATCACGAACTCACGCGCGACCTGTTTTCACAAGGCGACGATTACCCGCATTTGTGGGATGCATATTCAGGCATTTTTATCCAAACGGCTCAAGCGTTCGACCCTGTCTGGACCCATTGTCGCAAGTTCATCATGATGCAGGACAGTGCCGAGAAATGGGTTTTTTTCCGGTTTTGGGAGCCATCAACCTTTCGCGCACTGACCGATATTGACAGGCAACTCGAACCTTGGCTGACTCGGTTTTTCTCTGGATTTAGGTATGTTTGGCCGGACCCAGAAACCAATGGCGAGCGATGGTTTACGTTTGATCTATCTGACACGAAGACGCCAGATCATGTTAAGCTAGCAATGGGTTTACCGACACTGACTGCTCTTAATGCGGCTGTCCGTGAACGTGATTTGCGCAAGGATTTGTTCGTAGTTCGCGATCAGCTTAACACCACCGATATGCAGCATGCGTGCACTGACGCCTATTTGACGCAGATTAGAGCATGGTTAATGTCGATCGGCTTTCAGCAACCCACGCACATTCAGGACGCCACTTTTGGTCTCGCGAAGCGCTTTCCTGAAGGCAAAGGTAACATGCCAGATGCACTTTTGCAGATCCTCACGGATACACGTAAAGGGCCTGGTGTTCGACTGTGGCACATTGAAAATTGGCGGGAAACGTTATGACACCAAGAAAAATCGCCTTCTTGTGCACCTTGTATTTTGTTGTGTTGTTACCGATGAGCAGTTTTGCCCAAGAGGAGATCCCGATGACTGAACAGACCCGAACTTGGTGCGTTGGGAGGTATAACATAGACCTTCCGGTTGCTTTCGAATTGCAGTCAATGCGTCCAAACGTTGGCGCGCCTAGAGGGGTCAGGGTCACCGGATTGGGGCCGGGCGATACCAATGACTTAGAAGGATTGGTAGACGCGCGTCGCACTGCCCTTGCAATTGGCACAACAGAACAGCCGTATTACAAAGCCGCTGGTCAGCTTCGTATGGATGACATTTTTATCTTGGGCCGAAAGCAATATGACCCTTTGCTCCCGACCTTCGAGGCTCCCTCCGTCGATGCGGAAGCCTATTACATTCGTCATGGCCACATGTTTCGCGCTGAAGCCGACGCTTTCCTGGATCTGACAGATGTCATCAAATTGGGCGACGACCCTCATCAAGTTGGGCTAGCCACGATCGCGCAGGCCACCAAACCACGTGAAAATAAGGACATCCCCACTCAGTCCGGGATTTGTGTGGATCGCGCATTCTTAGACTTACCGCATATCCCCGCAGATTCTGTGACCGTTCGCTTTCGCGATCCATCCGTATTTTTCGTTGGTTTTAGTCTCTACCTGCGCCACGTGAGCTCATCGCCGCTTGGCTCAGATGTATATCTGGAAAGCACGCCTTTCGTCGAGAACAGAGACGTAGCTGGTGTTCAAGGTATTGTCGGAAAAGTAGTTGATCCGGCTCAAGATCGATGGGCGTTTGAATACTCTGGTGGTAACGGCGCAGGTGTTGGATTACCTGAGATTCAAGTCAGAATGTCGCTGTATCGAAACGAAGTTTCGATTGATGCGCCTCCTTATGATGTCAAAACGCTTGAAGGTATCTGGGATACTGCACTAAATAGTCTAAGGTTGCGATAAAATGACCGATGATGCAGTTGCGACATGTACCCAAGATATTGTCGCCCCAATCATTTTCATCCCCGGCATTATGGGCAGCCGCCTGCGACGGACGAGTGATGGCGAAGTTGTGTGGAATCCTGGAATCGATGGGTGGGAGCAACTTGGGAATACCGCTGATTTATTTACACGTGGCGCAGGACGAAAACGAAACCGGTTGGTCGGTGATAGCGGGAGCTACTTTGACAAAGACTTCCTTGAGGTCGCGCATCGCAGTGACGGCGGAATCGAAGATCGCGGCTGGACAGGGATGCTTCCAACCTACAGCCGGGTTCGTAACTTACTGAATGGTGAGAAACATGGATACGTCAACGGATGCCTTGTCTTCACGAAGCTTGTGCTCTGGTTTTACCCTTACAATTGGACAGGATCAAATCTAGATTCTGCGCGTGATCCGCAAAACGCAGCATATGGCAACCTTGAAACCGTGATCGCGCGGGCTGCCGCAGATGCCAAAGAACAAGCAGAACAATTGGGCCGACAAGCCGTCAAACCCATTATTGTGACCCATTCTATGGGTGGATTGGTGGCGCGCGCATTCACCGAAATCATGGGAAAAGGCGATCAAGTTCATGGTGTCATTCATGGGGCTATGCCGACGCACGGATCTCCAGAACTTTACAAACGCATCAAAGGTGGGTTTGAGGGGTTAACCAAAGGTGTGCTTGGCGGCAATGGACCAGAGGTTACAGCGACCGCCGGAAATTGTCCCGGACCATTAGAGTTAGCACCGAACAAGTGGTACAAAGGAGCAGGTGGGCGGAGCGACTGGATCAGTGCAGTCGTTGCCAATGGTTCTAACCAAAGCATTCCGCGCAGCGATCCTTATTCTGAAGTCTACCGGAATCAAAGCGACTATTGGCGGCTCATTATCAAAGAATGGCTTAACCCTGTTGGCGATCCGTCAGGTGATTTCGCTTATATTCAATATCTGAGCCGAATAGCTGTCGCTTCCGGTTTTCACGACGCTCTGGGTGAACATGGGTTTCATCCGAATACGCGCATGTTTTACGGCACGGGTTTGACGACCCGTGATCGGATTGACTGGACCCTGCAACGTCTCAATGGTGCGTTGCCCGCCAGTGGAACTTTTTCGGGAGAGTACACGACATCAAACGAATTTGGTCGCATGCGTGTAAGAGGAACACCCGACCCCGGCTTCAGTGGCCTTTACGGCGGGCACATTGTGATGTCCGGCCCCAACGCGCCGGGCGACGGCACTGTGCAGGCCGGGGCTGGTTCGCATTCTGGGCAAATGGCAGTGCCCATCGACGATGGTTTCGAACATCAAGCCGCGTTCGATTCGCGCGCCGCACGTGAACAAACACTGGCTTGGTTGTCTGAAATGATAGAAGAAATGGCTGTTTGATGCATTTTTGACGACAAAACCACTCTTTCACTCGATCAACTTTGAATTGCCATCTTGCAATGCTATCATCTCAGACATGTTTTTGAGTAAGGTGTGTCATCATGAACGCGCGATTTAAGCAAGATGAACGTATGGGGCAGCTTCATACGGCGTTGGGTGCGAATACGCTGGTGCTTCTTCGTATGACGACTGAAGAACACGTCAACGATTTGTTCACCATTCGCGTCGATGCTTTGGCTGAACGCAACGATCTGGACTTTGACGCGCTTATCGGCAGCCATGCGACGGTTGAGCTGACGACGTATGACAACCCTGACGTCCCGTTTGACGGGATCATCTCTGAGGTCAATTTCGACGGCCTGCACGAAAATGGCTGGCGTTATACCCTGACGCTCAAGCCGTGGATGTGGCTGGCGGGCCTGCGCCGCAATCAACGGATTTATCACGAGAAAACAGTCGTCGAGATTCTCGACGAACTGCTCGCCCCCTATTCGGGTCTTGGCGAACCTGCGATGGAAAAGCGGCTGTCTGGCAGCTATCCGACGCTGGAATACACCGTGCAATACCGCGAAAGCGATCTGGATTTTGCGACCCGGCTGATGGAACGGTTCGGGATTTCCTACCATTTTACCCATAATCGCGGATCGCACACTTTGGTGCTGACCGACGCGATGACCGCGCATGAACCGCTGCACGGCAGCAGTCGCGCATTCAAGATGGTGTCCGACGGGAACCGCACCACCGATGAGGAACACTTTACCGATATGCGCCCCGGCAGACGGTTAACGACGGGCGGGATCAGGTTAACGGACTACAACTTCAAGAAGCCGAGCGCGTCGATGGAAACCGACCGGATGGGCGACGCGACTTACAGCCAAGGCCAGATCGAAAGCTACGATTATCCGGGCGATTATTTGGATCAGGGCACTGGCAAACTGGTCGCCCGCCTGCGCACGCTGCAAGAACGCGGGCAAGATCACCGCCATCAAGCCAGCGGTGATGTGGCGTCATTGCGGGCTGGGCTCACCGTCAAAGTGAAGGGCGACAAGGTCACGGGCGTTGACGATCCGTGTCTGTGCCTGTCGGCCAGCCACAGCTTTGCGACGGCGTCTTTTGCATCCGGTCAGGGCAATTCGGACCCCGTTTACGACGGATCCTACGTACTGCTGCCGATCTCTGCGCCGCTGGCCCCTGAACGCAAAACCCGCATCCCCGTTGTGCACGGCCCCCAAACGGCGGTCGTTGTCGGCGAAGGCGAGATTGATTGCGACGAATACGGCCGCATTCTGGTGCATTTCCACTGGGACCTCGACAACCGCTATTCGATGCGCTGCCGTGTGTCGCAAAACTGGGCCGGCAAGGGCTGGGGTGGCATGGTGATCCCGCGGATCGGGATGGAAGTTGTCGTTGAATTCCTCGAAGGTAACCCCGACAAACCGCTGGTCACAGGCTGTGTTTACAACGGCAAAAACGACGTGCCTTATCCGCTGCCTGCGAACAAAACCAAGTCCACGTTCAAAACCGACACCCACAAGGGCGGCGGCTTTAACGAGCTGATGTTCGAAGACGAAAAAGACGAAGAACTGATCTATATGCATGGTCAGAAAGACCAGCAGGTTGATATCCTGAATGACCGGACCAAGACAATTGGGCAGGACCAATCGGAAACGGTCGGGCGCGATAAAGCGATCTCTGTCGGACAAGATCATACCGAAGTTGTAGGCCGCGATGAAACGATCAACATTGGCCGCGACGTGCAATATACCGTTGGCCAGAACCAGATCGAAAACTATGGCAAGGACCATGTGCACAACGTGGCCAACATCCACAAACAGGACATTTTTGCCGATCACCTGACCCAAGTTGGCCGTAACGCCGAACATACGGTCCTTGGGAAATCGACGCTGAACGTGAACCAGTCGATCACGAACAACACGAAAGTTCACACGCTGATGGCGTTCCAGAAGTTCGTGATCAAGGGGCCGGGCGGGAAGATCACGCTTGATAGCTCCGGCGTCACGATTGAAGGCGCACAGATCAAACTCAAGGGCAATGTGTCGATGGGCGGCTCTGGCAGTTCACAAGTCCCGACCCTGCAGGGAGCTGCGAACGCGGGCCTACCACTGGTCGAGGAATGCCCGAAGGAGGGTGAATAATGATCCCGATTGCACGCCTTGGCGATAAACACGTCTGCCCGATCCACGGCCCCAACACGATTGTGTCTGGCGGCAAAGCGATGATCGACGGCAAACCCGTCGCGCGCATGGGCGACAAAACCGCCTGCGGGGCCACCATCATCATGGGATCATCCATGTCCACCGACGACGGCAAACCCGTCGCCTACATGGGCTGCGCAACATCCCACGGCGGCGCAATCGTCGCAGGTTCACCAAACCACAAGATCTTGCCGTAAAGACCAGATGCGTTTCGAACCACATGATGATCCATGGTTACTTGGGGCTACGCCAGCGGCGACTGCGACCACGCCTGACAAACAGCCCTCTAACCTGACGATCACAATCATTGATAATATTGTGCCACTGTCTGCAGGCCTTGATCAAACTTCGGTTCCAGAAGTTCTAAACGATCCTTTGTTTGGAGGGACGCAACAGACGTTTGCCATTTTGGATGCAGCAAAAATACCAAATCTGATCGAGTTTCTGGGAGCATCTGATCAGCCTCACCGATGTATCTACCACAGCAATGATGACCCGGCACTAGAAGCCGTTGCACCTTGGTTGGTCCAGCTTGACCCGCATGCAGATTTTACCAAGAAGCTGTTCACTTCAAGTGATTTACCATGGGATTTTTGGGAGAAGAAACCTGGTTTCTACCTCCGGTCAAACCAAGATATTGACCAGCTCACACAGCATTTTCGCAGATACGTTCAAGTTCCGGATCCAACCGGGAAGCACATGTTCTTTAGGTTCTGGGAACCTGACGTTCTCGCGCTTTATTTACAATTTCATGCAATCGATGCGCGGCAACGCGTAGAAGGCTTTGTTAGCCAAAATACGTTCCTTGTGCCCGACCTGCATCATCGCCACGTCGTCAGCGCAATGGTATCCGACCCCAGCTGTGGCGTGCGTCATGGCAGATGGCCAAACCTGATCGAAGACCTGTCTCATATCCGATTTGAACTTTTCTTACGCGGCCTTAACGCAAAAATCTGCGCGAAAATGCCAGCGCTTTTGCAACTGGCAGACGACAAGCGTGAAGCAGGCGTTCGCAAAATGGCGTTGGCTGCTTTTGATCTTGGGCTCAAATCTGAAACTTCGATCACGCGCTATGTACAAGCGACCTTGATCCTTGGGCACGGCCCCGAAAAAGACGCCCAATTTGCGGATTTAATCCATAGCAAGCAACATGAACTTGACCGGTCGCGCAAAATTCTCGCCCGGGCCAAACACACATCGGAGACACCCTGAAATGGCTGCTATTCCCTGCAACGATCCGTTAGCCAACTGCGAAGAAGGCAACCTGTTCCGATTTAATGGCGAGAACGTCAGTGGCGTCGTCGAAGGTGCCGTGAACGGGATGAGCACGGGGCCATTGCCGCATGGGCAACGTATGATCTTGCCAAACACACTGAGCGGGACTGTGAATTCAGTCGATCTCAAGATTAATGGCACCACCCTACCGGTCTGCACAGGTCTCCAAGAATTTAACTTAGCGCGCCCGCAAGACGTCGGCGTTCTGCTGAGCGAAATTCCAGAGAATGCGCCGACCGGCGGTGGAGACACAGAGCAAGATATTCTGGTTGTCGAAATTCCCTACGCCTACCTTGACGGAGTCCAAGAAGGCGAAATCGACGTTGAAACGGCATCCAATGGCATGTTGCTCTGGCTTGCGATTTCTATTGTCACTGCGGTTGAGGCGATTGACGACGTCACCGGATCATCTGCGCTTTATGGCCTGACAGATGGGATGGATTTCAGCATCGCAGGAACCGATTTTCCAACAGCTATTGCAGATGCAGTCGCTGCGATCCGATCGCAAAACGGGCGCGCTGCGGTGCGTGCTTTGCTGAACGGGGCAAAGGGCACTGTGCACGTCATGCGCAACGCAATGGGCGCACTGGTGATCGTTGCGCGAACCCAACCGGGCCTTGCACGCAGCCTTGTCGCGGGCGTTGCGGCCGGACTTGTGCGGTCGCGCATGACCCATGTCGTCACAGGTGTGCGCGGCCAGATGGCAAGTGCCGCTCCTGAATCATGGAAAGCGGGCGGCCGAATTCCTGTCGTTGGCTTCGTTATTGTCGGGTCGATGAACGTTGTCCAATGGTACGCCGATCCCAATTCGCGCGGGGATTGGTCAAAGTTGTTTTCGTCGCTCATGGTCGATGGGGTCGCATTGGTTTTGGCAACCGCTGCGGCAAATTTCGTTGCGGGTGCAGTGGTCGCGGCCCTCGGGGGTGCGGCGGTACTAACGCTTGGATCTGCGGCACTGGTCGTTGGAGTTGGGATCGCCGTTGGGGTGGTCGTCGGCATGACACTCACTTGGCTAATCAACAAAACTGGGCTGTATGACGCTGTGAACCGAGGGCTGACTGCGCTTCACGACGGATTGCGCGCCGTTGTGCAGGGCGCGATCACATTGACGGGCAAACTGGCAGACGCATGGAGCGAAACAATGGAAGGCCTGCGTGAAATAGGCGAAGAAATCGAACGTGAAACCTCATGGGGGTTTCGGGAATTGGAGCGCAGACTGATGAACGGCGAACCGACCGGGATATTCGATTGATGTCGCTCAAGTCACTCTTAAGCATCCGAATTCGTTTTGGTGAACCACCTGAAAACTGGGGCACCATTTTAAAGACTGCCGGTTTTTGGGTCGCAATCATCGCACCGCTGTTTTACCTTTCAGCACTTGTCGGGTTAGCCAACCCAGATGTCATGTTCGACTTCAGTGCACCTCCGCTCACCGCAATCATAAGTTTTGGGGTCCCGATATTAGCGTTTGGAGTCCAATTCGTAGCAGCAATTCTGCTCCTGAAACGACGCGCGTTGGGGCTTGCGCTTTTCCTTGCCGGATTCCTTTACTTCGTTCCGCTGATATCTGCGCTTGGAATAGCCGTTGCGGTGCTGGGATCTATTCCCGTAATCGCGGGCACACTTATTGCCGGCCTTTGGTCTTTGTGGGTGCTGAAACGCGTGAACACCGCCATCACGGACAACGACGTGAAACAGGTTGCGGCGGAACGCATCGTTCTAAATGACGGTCACCTACATCTATTGCCCGGAGGTGCGTTTGATCGTGGTGGTGCAGTCAATGCCATCATGCGCGAACACAAAAGCACGCTGCGGGGCATCGTCGAATTCGCCGCCGTCTTTGTTCTGATCATCTTTGGGCCCACATTGGTTCCGCTCACCATCGGCGGAGGCGAGGCATCACTTGGTTTCGCAGCCCCTTTGCTATGGTTCATCAATACGGCGCTCTTTCTTGGGGCGCGGGGTATCGTGAACAGTCAAATCTTGACACTGCGGGCGATGGCCCAAAGCGCGGCTGATTAGGGCCTGAGATTTGGCAGGCCAAGGCCCCATAACGCTGATCGAAGGCGTCACCCCGCTTGAAACCCAATTTGGGGCAGTGGCCCCGAAAACGGTTCCCGACGCTTTGTTACGTCCACTGCTAGAACCTGCAGATATCCCTACTTACGCCATCATCGACGCGGCCAAGGTCACCAACTTGGCCGAAATGCTGGTAGGTTCCGGATTGCCACATCGTTGCCTGTTCAAAGGGGCGGCTTATGATGAATATAAAGACGTGGCCCCGTGGCTGATCCAAATTAAAGGCGACAACGACTTCACGCGTAACTTGTTTACGGCGTCCGATGCTCCGTGGCACTTGTGGGATATGGTACAGGGCATCTACCTGCGCTCAGACGCGCAATTTGACGTCATCTGGGCACATTTTCGCAAATTCACCAAAGTCCGAGACCCAAAAGGGAAGTGGTATTATTTCCGCTTTTGGGAGGCTCCCTATCTCACTGGTTTGTTGCATAACGGCGACCCGACTACGATCGCGCGCTTACTGAGTATCGGACCGTTTTTAACTTGTGACCCTTCTCAAAAGACAGCAACGGTCTTTCCGGCACAAATACTGCAAAAAGATCTGCCACAAACGGCTTTCGCGCTGCGCGATGCGGATATCGCCGCACTGGGCGATGTATCGCTGCGTCAGTTCGCGACGCGTCTCAGCACTTGGATCACGCAAGACTATCAACACGCCCCGCCCCGTCATGAAATGGACGAGATCGCATACCAAGGTATTTTGCGGGCCCGCTCGGTTCTGGGGTTAACAGATGAACAATCAATTGCCGACTACGTCGCTGCAAGCTGGCTATTTGGCGAACCCGCCGAAACCCGTTATGATATGGCGAACACGCCAAATTTAGGACACGTGTTAAGTGTAGTCCACGAAGAGGCACGCAAGAATAGGTACGGCCATGTTTAGTTTTCCTCAACCGGTCTACCAACAAGCTGACACTGGCGGCGGGGGTACGAACCCGTTTTCCGCCCAAACACCTGCAGGCGGAATTGTCGCTGCTGGATGCCACGAATGCGAGTGCGAGTTGCTGTTCGCACAGGTCATGGCCAAGGTCATGCGCGTTAAAGATATGTGCTACGACGACGTCTGCCGGGTCGAGGACTTCCGGTCATTTCGACGTCGAAACATGGCTATTTCAGCGGATTACGCAAAGATTTATCTTCAGCCTTTGGGCGAAGCGAAGCGGCTAAAATTTGCAGGTGGGGCGGCTTTTGGGTCAACACACATTGGCTACGCCTTAGATCTTGCAGCTGAAACGCTTGAGGCTTGGGGAAGCACCAGGCAACGCGGCCCGGCGGACCTCATCATGCCCGACGGGACAGAAATTTCGCCTGATTGGGCAGGTCCGACGCTCGATTTTCAAGAACTGGTTGCCAGCGTCATGACAGGCGTCGGATACGAAGCAACACGTGCAGGCCTACGACGGCTCGTCTACGGAAACCTCTCAATCTATACCGACTTGGGGGCAGTTCTATGGTTCTGCCAAATGCACGAACAACGCTTCAACTACTTCCGTGACGGTCGCGTTGACGAGTTTATGGAGTGCTTTGAACGGTTTGTGGAATACGTGCGTGCCAACCACGCGCACGACCACCATACTTTTGCACCAAATGGCAGTTTTGGATCGGAAGAAGGTGGCTATCTGCGAGCAGGACTGCGGGCTCTCGCTGCCGGAGATATTCCCGGAAGCATGAAAATCGTTGACCACGAACAACGCAATATTTTGCAAAACTTTATGTATACACTTGGCCCTGCGGTGCCGGGTCATGTAGCGTCATCACTGGGGTCCAATTCTGACTTCAAGAATTTCATGAACGCATTGGAGTCCGTTCAGCTAGGCGGCAGCTCTGGCTACGGAACATCGCCGCGGTTTAACGGCATTCGGGCACAATTCTCGTTCTCTAAAGAAGCTCACTTTCTGACGCAGCGCGGTGTGCCGTTCCGAGAACAACCCTTGATGTACTCGTTCAAACCAGAGGATCATGGCGAAGACTTCACAAACCCAAATGTTCGCACCCCTTGGTTCCAAGAGGTTGTTCTCCACTGGGTCAAGGCCGAACAGAATGAGTTTAATTGGCCTGCATATCAACCGCAGACCCTGTTCGAAAGTGCTGGTCCCGACCACGACATGATAGACGGGCCGCCCGACCTGCAACAACTTCTATACGCAGATTTGGGCCGCATCAGGAGCGCTGGATGATTCACAAGGCTAAGACCATCGCCGTGACAACCGGCATTTTGATTGCTGGTGTAGCTGGTTTTGCTTGGGCGAATACGACCCGCGACATACCGGTTCTTGACGTCGATCTGAAAACACATCTGGCTGAAAATCTTGATAAGTCGACTTATGCGTTGGATGACCTCTTTTTGTCACCCTATGATACCTACGCTCAAATTCTGCTGACATCATTCATGAATGAACGCGATGGCTACACGTTGATCCGGCTGCGCGATGGGGAAGAAACGGCGACCATTCCATATTTCCCAATCTACGGCGATCTGTATGTATCTGGATCTATCGTTCAAGAATTTGATCTACGTTACTATAACTTCGCAGCGGTCACGCCAAATAAACGTCCCGACATGACGGACATGTCGAATGCTGTTGCGACGACGCCGCAAGAAGATATTGCTCCTATCCTTGAGATCATAGATTTGCTGGATGGCTTTGAATGGATCCCCTTCAAAGGGCATTGCTACAAAAACCGCTTTCCCGATGTAAAGGTCACCACCCCTTGTCCGCATCAGGCGATATTTGATCCCGCAGGCAACATCTCGCGCCGTGACATCGTTGAAACTTACATAGACCAAACCACGGATGCCTACACATCCGACAACATTCAGGCCCTGGAGATGATTGGGCGACCAGTTTTAGGAGCTTGGATTCAACCGGATGGCACACTCGTCCGAGCGGAGCTGACTACACACACAGATCTCAGCATACCGTCTGATACGCCTTGGTCGGATCGCAAATTCAACTTGGAATTGCATATGAACTTCCAAAGCCAATACGCGGCCATCAGAGCAAACCAAGTGGGAGAGTGCTTTTCCAATTTAGAGACACCGAAACGCCAATATACCCCCACGCAATCACAGGTCGTCTTTGAGGGGCTTTATGCGGCCCTCGGTCCACCCGAATTCGGAGGCGATTTACTAGTTGACCCAGTTCGCCAGGAACGGCTTGCTTGGGGATTGGAACGCCTTGTCGATGAACCATTCAGCTATGCAGGCTATCATTCTACACGCGCATGGGATCGCCATTATACGCAACCACGTGAAGCTGGTGGGGCCATGAAAGGTCTACTCAGTATTTGCAATTTGGTAGAAGAACTTGAAACTAGAGCTGGATATGCGCAGCGTTGACCGATCGCACAGACATGACCATCACCCTCTTTTCCCACCACCTGACGACGCCAACTCCCATCGCGATGCCTGCGTTGCGCGTTTGTGCGGCGCTAGATGGGGCTTTGTCGGATGATGCGAACAAGACCTGCGCGTCTGATCTGTTCGAGGCGTTCTTGGACAACTTCGGTCCCGACGTCGCTTATGCCGCGACGTCCGGTAAATCACGGTGGACGCCGAAACTGGTGAAACCCACAGCCACGAAATTGAAGCGGATGAGAGAGGTGATCGCGAACGGTTTCAATACCCATACCGGAATGCGTCTGTATGGTCCCGACACGAATGCGATCGGGAAACCAGCAGTGCCTTTCCTCAGCATCACGCAGGTTTATCCGACCTTCATCGTGATCGACATTGCAGTTCCGCACGATCATCCCAACCGCGATACCTTTGCGCAGGCCAGCGATCACGCCTTGCGATCGGCCAAATTGATGGCGGGATATCAAGGGTTTGGGTTCTTCAAATCCCCGATCAGCGGATTGGCTGATAGAAATCTGCCCAACGTATCGACCCGCTTCCATACTGCTACATTGGGCGAATGGATGGGCAATCCAGCTTGTACGCAATGGAACAAGGTTTGGGAACAGAACAAAGGCCCCTACCAAGCGGGCATCACCGAACTCGGCTGGCGCACCTACGTCGGTCATATGTTTACAGATCGCATCACCGCCGCCCCTGCCCCGAGCTTAACCATCGAAGACCTGTCCAACATGCGGATCGTCACCGCAGGTCCCGCCCCGATCTGGGGCGACGTTGACGCGAACGAAGACATCACGGCCTACAAAGACGCCTACGCCTACCTCGCCCCCGCATTTACCAGCCGTGACATGTTGCGATCCAGCACGTTGGGCGGGATCCCATCCTACGACCCTGCCCGCGCCGCGGTCGTCGACGGGTACCTTAACCGTTTCGCCTAACCGACGCGTGTTTTGCGCAAGGTTATCAACCAATAGTTGCCAATCGAGGATCATCTCCTATTGTGGTGCTGGTAACGAAGTGCTGGGATTGATCAGCGACATGAACGCCATCTTCAAGCAAAATGACCGTATGGGTTCGTTGTCCACAATTCTTGGGCAGGATGTGTTTAACCTGTTACGCTTTGACGGAGAAGAACATCTCAACGAGTTATTCACTTCCCGCATCGAAGCATTGGCCAAGACCGATCACCTCGCACAAGGTCCCGGCAAAGACGTCGCACGCTTGTGCGTTAACCAAGATCGCGGACAAAACCCACGGCACCGTGCAAGGCCCGCAAACGGCGGTCATGGTTGGCGAAGGCGAAATCGATTGCGACGAATACGGCGGGATCGTGGTGCACTTCCACTGGGACCCCGCGCAAACCAAATTGGACGACCAGGCGAGGGGCCGCGCGGACAAGGTAACCTCACGGTCTCGGTCGAACGCAGTAAGGTGCAAACGGTAGGTGAGTCGCACTCTGAATAAGTCGGTGAACGCAAATCGACGAATGTCGGGACCTCTTACGATCTTTTCGCCAAGAAGAATATTCACATCGAGGCCGATCAAGAAATCCGTCTCACCTGCGGACCTACTCAACTGACAATGACAAGCGATGGAAATATCCGAGTGAACGGCAAAAAGATTTTCAACGTCGCGAGCGATCTGGCCGAGCTCTTGGCCGATAAGGTCAAGATTACCTAGCATGATGCGTCGCCTCATCATCGCAGGCATTATTGGGTGCGCAGTAGCGTTAGCCATTGTCTATTCTTTTTCTGCACAGGACAGGCAAGCGATGTCGATCCCATCAGAAATTCAGGCCGCCTATCCAAACGCTTCCCTTGAAGTTCAAAAAATTGCGGCCGACATTCACGCCGGTCAGGTGCCTGCCAAAACCTTGCTAGATTCTGTAGGCAACGATGCCTTGAACACGGCCTACGGCCCTCCTGACCGCGCCTCATCTATCCTGTTAAACGATACGCTTTTGCAAGAAAACTTTCCGGCCGCCCAAGCCCTCGTCGCTGCAGGCGCTAATGTGCGATATGCACGCGATTTGATGGTCTTTAATGCGCTTGATATGAGGCAAGGCCGTCGCGCCGTTCCTTTCGCGGACTACACGCCCAGTATCCCGTTCTTGCAGCTCTATCTCGAAAACGGCGGCGACCCCGACGCCCAATATTTCAGAGACAACAGCGGCCACTTGGCCTTGCTACATTCCCCGGATAACCTGGAAGGCATGCTCATGCTGTTGGACTTCGGCGCTGATCCCTGGCGCGAGGCAAAGACACCACAAGGTACCAATGCGCGCAGCTTCTACGACACCTATGCCTTTTCTGCGTCAGGTATCGTCAGTAGTGAAATCCTGTTCCGGATTGCGCATGCGGGTCATTTTGCGGGGCAACCAGCCGATCAAATCCAGACGATCTATGATGATTTTGAACGCAGCCTCTCAGCCAAAGCGGGTTCGACCCAAACCGATGATCTTCATGCGGTTTGGCGCAGACAAACCATTTTGGACGCGATCATCGCAACCAGCGGTGTCGCCCCGTCTGCGAGTTTGGCCGGGTTATTGGAGAACCGCGTGTCTGATGTCTACGGCGGGTGGCAAATGCGACCTGATCAACTCCACAGTGGTGAAGAATTTATCGGGCCAGCCATCTCACATGGCACGTTGATTTGGACTCACACGGCCCCCACTCCGCGGCAAAGGCCTGCTAAATGAGCGTTTGTGGCAATTGCGCTGAATTCCCCAAGGTTAAAATCGCAGCTGTGAACTGCCCCCCGAGGCTCCCTCATTTTAATGTAGAGTTTGCAGGTCTGGATTTCATATTCTCCGTCGTCTGTTTGGGCAAGCGCGTCGTGCGCGGAGCCCTCAAATTGTTCAAGCGCTCAGCGCGCTTCAGCCGGTGTTTGGTTTCCCAGCGATGAGTGTGGTCTGAAGTTGTTGTAGTCGTATCGCCAAAGGGACAGTTTGCGGCGGGCATCATCCAATGTGTCGAATATCTCCTCGTTCAGCAGCTCATCCCGCAGGCTGCCATTCAAGCTTTCGATAAATCCGTTCTGCTGGGGCTTTCCGGGCTCGATGTAATGCCAATCAACGCCGTTATCACCGGCTCACTTTAGGGTCGCGCGACTGGTGAACTCCGTGCCGTTATCAGTGACAATACAAGCCGGCTTCCCATAGACACGCACAAGCGCATCCAGCTCCCGTGCCACCCGCGCACCAGAGATGCTGGTGTCGGCCACCAAGCACAGGTTCTCGCGGCAGCAATCGTCGTTCACTGCCAACATGCGGCACTTACGGCACGCGCCAAACGTGTCAGACACAAAATCTAACGACCAACGCTCACTAGGTCGCAAAGCCTCCGGCATGGGTGTTCGTGATCTACGCGCATGCTTGCGACCTCTTCGCCGCCTGACGCCCAGCTTTTCCTCGGTGACGATGCGGTACAGTTTTCGTGGTTCATGATCATTCCCTTGCGCTCTAACAGCACGCCGATCCGGCGATAACCGAACCGACGCCGCTTGCTGGCAATCGCATTCATCTCTTCGCGAACTTTTGGATTGTCCGGTGGCCGGTCGCGCTCGACGGTCTTCGGATCGACACCGACAAGCCTACACGCACGACGTTGTGAGTTATCATGTTCCTGCATCGCCCTGAGTACTGCAGCCCATCGCACATTCGGCGTCGTCAGTTCTTTCCCAGCAGATCTTTCAGGACAACATTATCCAACATTGTGTCGGCCAGCAGACGCTTCAGCTTAGCGTTCTCGCCTTCCAGCGATTTAAGGCGGTGGGTATCAGACACGTTCATACCGCCGTATTTGGCTTTGAACTTGTAGAATGACGCGCGGCTGAGGCCATGCCTGCGACACACCACTGCCGTCGGCATCCCAGCTGCTTGCTCTTTGCATCATTCCAATCATCGGGGCTTCGGTAAAGCGCCTCTGTCGCATTTGTTTGCTCCTTCGAAGGCTGGGCAAACTCTACATTAAAATGAGGGAGATTTCGGGGGGCAGGTCAGGACCTAACTCACCCTACGATGTCTGCCGTATTGGATATCTGCGGTGATGCGCGTTGGACAGGCACTTTGTCGGGAAAATTCCGTCGAAACCGCCTAGACTATTATGTTGACGCAGTTGCATCTTGGCAAACATCCCTGTAGCGCTACGTTCCTAACCAATAAAGGTTTTTGGCGATAAAGCCGCAGGATCTGGCGACTGGGCTGGAACCTACAATGATAGAGACAAGAATATATGCGTTTTGTGCGATCACTTGGCATTCTTGGCGGATTGATCGCTTTATCTATCGCATTAGGGCTTTATTTTGACGCATCCCTTCTGATTTGGGTGACAGGTGCTTGGATTTTGAGTGCGCCAGTAATTCTGTTGGACGCTTGGATTTTCACATCTGCGGGCAAAGATTCAGTTTCAAGCCTGAAAACCGAGTGTAAATCTACCCAGTTGAGCCCGGTTAGCACTGACCAACCCAAAGTTCGCGCCCTTTCACGCCGGCGTTCTGACGACTGATACAGACCACTCGCAGGAACGGCCTGCGCGCCATTTCGGAACGCCATGAGACGCCGTTATTATTGCGTTGTCATTGCGGCAACAGCTGATGCCCCCTGCCCCGTTGCGATTTGCAAATCCATCCAAGAGACTGCGTATTCTCTTAGCGCATCCGCCGCTGCCAATTGATTTTCGGCATGTTGGCGTTCGGCGTTTAGCACGTCCGTGAATGGGACAACGCCGCTTTGGTAGCTCCGCCTGCTCAGGTCCACGACTGCCTTTGACGCGTCGCGCGCGTGTTCCAGATAGGTCACCTTTTGTTGTAAATTCTGTGAGAGACTAAGCGCGATCTGCACCTCTTCGACCGCCTTGAGCACTGTTGCGCGCCATGTAAGTTCGGCGGTGCGCGCTTGCGATTCCGCGATCTGTTGGTTGGCCTCTAAGGCGCCACGGTTCAAAATTGGAATGCTGAGCTTTGGTCCAAAGCTCCATCCGTCTGTCGCCCCTGCTGACAGGGTGCCGCTTAATGATATCGACGGCAGCAATTGCGCCTCTGCGATGCCGATGGCGGCGGTAGCCGCGATCAGGTCTTGTTCGGCGACTCGGATATCAGGCCGGTTCCGGATTAGATCAGCGGGATGCCCCACCGGACTGGTGCCATGAGGGCGCGGCTGGAACGCGGCGGCCTGCATTTTGGTCATTATCGGTTGTGCAGGTTCTGCCAAAAGCGTGGCGATGCGAAAGACGCTCGTTTCAAATTGCGCGGACCTCGTCGGAAGCGTCGCCTCGGAAGTGGCGAGCTCAGACCGCGCGCGTTGGACGTCCAATTCTGTCGCGTCCCCGACATCGCGTCTTTGCGTGATCTGTCGCAATGTCTGTCTGCGGCTACGCACTGTCATACGTGAGATTGCAGCAGCTTCTTGATGATAGCGTGCCTGAAGATAGGCGTTAGTGATATCCGCGAGATAGGCAAGCCGGACCGCGTCGACGTTCGCTTGTGCCGCACCAAGGTTTGCTTGCGCTTGTGTCTGGCGGTTTTCATTTTCTCCAAACAGATCAACAACGTAGCTGCCGCTGGCACGTGAGTTGGACAGCGTCGTGGGCCCATCATCGAAATTCTGCCGTGTGACGGCCGCCTCGACCCCGCCGGTGAGCTGCGCGTTCAAACCCACACGGCCAAGGGCCGCTTCTGCGGC
Organism: Rhodobacteraceae bacterium S2214; assembly: GCA_025141675.1. Lineage (NCBI taxonomy): Bacteria > Pseudomonadati > Pseudomonadota > Alphaproteobacteria > Rhodobacterales > Paracoccaceae > Rhodobacteraceae bacterium S2214. The sequence continues at coordinate 54,861 of CP081162.1, read as the reverse complement.
GTTGCTGCGTTCAATTGCAGTGCGCACATCAAGGTTTTGAGATGATCCTCGGGCAATCAGGCCCGTCAGTAATGGGTCATTCAAACGATCCCACCATGCCAGATCTGCCGCGTTTTCCAGCGTCGCAGGAGCCGCGTTGACAAAATTGTTGCGTAGTTCAATCGCCGGGGCCTGATACTCTGGTCCCAAGCGTTCGCACCCAGCAAGTGCTGTACCGCAAATCAGCGGCAATACGAAACGATTCATAAAAAAATGCCTGTAATTATTACATTCAACGCTAAGGCACAGACGCCCAAACACAAAAAATTAGCTCTGGTACTGCGTAAATTTCCCGGCAAAGGTGTGATTTTTTGGCACAATTTGAGGAAAAGCGGGCAAAAAGCGTCAGAACTACGGCGGAATTGTGGCGTCCGAGCGCGATTGTGCGCAGGTCATTTCAAACGGAGGCACTGTCGATGCAATCATCAACCGTCTTGAACACGAATACGCTGAAGCAAACGCCCAAAGTCGTTCCGCCGTTAGTCTACAGCAAGATCGTTTGTTCGTCGTGATCGTGTTAAAACGTTCAGCGGTCGTCACGCGATCCACGTCGCATTAGACGAATGATGATCAACAGACCAAGGATACAGAAAATCGCAGTGGCGGTATAAAAACTGGCCGGCACAAAAAATCGGACAAGAATGCTTAGCAGTATAACGGTTACTACAATGACAATTATTCTGGTCACTTAACTATACCACTCTGTTGCTGGAAGTGACGCCAGCGCATACAGGCGCGCTTCTGTCCGGCTGAGGGTCCAGCCGTCTACGTAAACTGTGTCGGCGTTCGCGAAGTCGTTTCGGATTTCCTGCATCCAACGGCGACAGATCAGGTTTTGCGGTTGCTCGTTGCTGATCTTCAAGGCGCTGCGCAGGTCATATGCGTTCGTTTCGACGACCCCCGCGCGTATGATTACCTTTCCGATTTTGGATGCTGGACCTACGTAGTTATTGGGCTCCATGTCGATCATTTCTGCTGATGCGCCCTGACCGTTCAGCGCAAAACCAGCGAGCCCGCAGATAAATCCGCGACGATTGAGCAGGCTGTGGGTCGATGTCATAATCTGCCCTCCGCAGCGGCATCCTTGAAATAGTCGGCCATCCTGATCGCCAATGCCCCGATGGTCAGTGTCGGGTTCGCGTAGCCCATCGTCGGAAACACTGAACAGCTGCATATATACAAGTTTGACATGCCATGGACGCGGCAGTCTGCGTCCACAACGCCTGTTTTTGGATCAGCAGACATGCGTGTGGTCCCGCAATGGTGTTTGCCGCGTCCGACGTATGCGGGCCAAGTGTAATCATCCCTCAAAACTTCGGTCCATGCACGGCCGATACCCAGCCGACCAATTTCATGTATCAAAAGTTCTGAGGCGCGTTTGACTGTTTGCATTTCCATATCCGTCAATTGCCAGTCCAATGCGACGCGATGCTGCCCAAACATATCTTTTTCGGCAACAAGATGAACGGAACTGTCCGGATTTGGCACACACTCAAAAGTCAGCCAAGGCGCGAACCAAGGCCGGTCTATGAACGTATCGGTTTCGGCATCGAATTTGCGAATGATCCGATTGGTTGCACCGTCCAGATCGGTCAGGACATTCATCAGTTCAGATGAAAGATATTGCGGCGCTTCGTTCTCTCGCAAACCACCTATTAGCCTGCTGAGAGACATATCACCTGGCGATCGGTTTGTTTCGAACAAGTGGAACACGAAACCGGGCATTTTTTCGCGACGCTGCAAGGCTTCTGATGGGATAACAGCAGGTTGGACACCGCCAACCTCAAAGAAATGCTGCTGGGCATAAAGCGCCAAATCGTCTTGCTGATCTTGCGCAAAAAACGTCAGTGCGGGGCGCAATGCCCCGTGATCGCCGAAAAACTTGCCGACAAGGTCGTAATCGTTTCCGAGGCCTGCAGTGGCCGTGGAATTTGATAGCAACATTAGTCTGGGAATTTCGATACCTCCTTGCGCAAGCACGAAACGGGTGGCGCGCACACGGAACCGTGGCCCGTCGATACAGGCGACTTGCACCTCTTTCACGGTCGTTGCTGTGTCGTTGGTGAGCACATCCAATACATTTGCGTAAAGATACGTCGATATATTGGGGGACTGTTTTAGCGCGGTTTCGTATGTGTAACCGAATGCCGTAGGTGGACTTTCGTTGATCGGAAGGTTGACGAAAATTTCAGGATCGAACTTTATTGGATCTAACCCAATCTCTTTCGCCCAATATTCCATGTCGTATGGGCGTTCGGTTTGGAGTTCAAAATACGGTTGGGCGCGTTCATAAAATGGCGCGAGATCATCATAGCTTATCGGCCAGCCAGAGTGCGGAATTTCATCGCGTTTTTCAAAATCAATTGGCGCCAGCGGCATACAGTTTCCAGCCCAATGATTCGAAGAGCCACCCAGCATCCGCAGTCGTGAGTCGTCAAGCGGATCGTACTGAAATCCCAAAATGGGGCCCGCGGCAAGCGACTGCGTTTCCGGATCGTAGTTCATACCGCCGCTTTCCAGCAGGATAACGTCTAAACCGGTCCCAGAAAGTTCAAGCGCGAGGGTAATGCCCGCAACGCCGCCACCGACAATACAGATATCAGTCTCAAGTTCTTCACCATCTGGAAGTTGTCTTGCATCTAAAATCATTAATCAAACCTGTGTGCATAAAAAATTTATTGCCCTGTATTAATAGCCAGCGCGATCTAAACTGCATAGTCAGACGTCGGTTCGAAACAAATGGTCATGACCAAAAGCTAATTTGAAGGGCGCGAAATCCAGACCCCGACCTGTTTCAATCTAACAACCAACTAATCTTGGGCGGCGCGACCAGAATAATCCATTGTTCCTCGCGTTTGTGTTGGAGAGACTTTGTTCGTAAATTCTTTTCTCGCGTTGTTGTTCACGAATTTGGCGCATTATCGACAATCCCCCAATCCAGAGAAGCATGTGGAAAAGAATAAAGGGTTTGTAAAAATCAGCTTCGGCAAAGATGCGTGTGGTGACAGCCGCACTTTGACTGAGAAAGAAGATCGCAGGCATTGATCCAAGCGTCATCGCCCCGCGCAGCGTCCATCCCAGTGCCCAAGTCAGTGCCAGAATCGTCATGCCAAGTCCGATAAGGCCCTGATGGACCGCTATTTCGTAAAAGCTGTTATGGAAATTGAACGTCGTGTTCCGGCCCTTGTAAAAATCGGCATGGATTTTGCGAACAAGAGGCGATTCATCGTATCGCCAGAAACCGCCAGATCCGACACCCAGAAAAGGGTGTTCGCGAATTTGATCTTCGGCATACATCCAAAGAACGGTACGACCCGTCAACGACCTATCTTTGCCGAGCGCGTCAAGCACTGGCCCAATAACATCGCCCAGCGGTTCAGCAAGAACCCATGCCGCAAGCGCAAAGCACGCCGCCAATGCGATACAAATTGCCCCTAGTCTCAACGGGCGCAACCATGTGCCCAGTAGAACCAGCCCCGCGATAATCACGCCGCCCCCCGTTGCGATAGCGAGCAAAAGAGCAGTTGCTGATTGGCTTTCAACGATAAGAAATAGGCTTAAGAAAACGAATGATATCCCGAAACAGCGAATCCAGCGCAGCGCGCCTTTGTCCAGTGTTATGGCGATCGCAACGGTCCACAGGATCACCATATTGGTCCCGAGCATGTTTTTATGCGGAAACAGACCGGGGACCATTCGCCCGGTTCCTAATCCATATACCAAATTGAGCACGGCAACCGTACCCGTCGCGGCGAGCACGGCGTACAAAATTTGTCGCGGTTGCAGTGTGAGGACGATGACATAACAGATCACCATGGTAAGCATCAGATAGATCGATGTTTTGAAAGCTATCATCGGCTCCACTGCCCAAAGCGGCGAAATCAAGCACCAGAATGGCAACAGCAAAATAATAAGTGAACGCGACATCAACCACGTCATTTCGTCGCGTCTTTGCCAAGCACGTAGCGCGAAATAAAGTGCCAGCGGATAGAGCAAGAGTTCGTCACGCCGAAACTGTATGAACGTGACAAGAAACCAAAGCGTAATGGCCACCGAATCACAGTGTTTCACCGTAAACCTGAGAACCAAACCTTGGGGTTCGGGCACAGTGGTTCTGGAATTTTCATAATTTCCAGGTGTGGTCGTCATAAAATGCTTTCAATAAAAAATGGTCCGGAAGGTAAATAGCGACACGGCTCATATTCGTTGTATACCTTAAATCAGGAAATTTTTCTATCTGTTCGCGCGACCATGTTTTTAATCCCGCGCGAAAATTTATTTGAAGGTATAGGCGTGGTGATAATGCGGTCATTTTGCTCATTTGCTTTGCTGTCGTGTACCCGATGTTGATCGACAGCCACGTTCATATGTATAGCGGCGTCGACCGAAACGCATTTTTGCATGCCGCCTTCAATAATTTGACACAGGCCGGGCGTCGCGCTGGACTGTCTGACAAGCAATGCGTGCTGATTATGACAGAAACACCTTTGGAAACAGGAATTGATGATTTGATCTCAGGGTGCAACTTGCCGTCCGATTGGACTGTGACATTGCTGCCCGATGATCCACTTGTCGTTCAATTGAACGGCCCCGCTTCGCAAACCCTACTTCTTCTAGCGGGCCGTCAAATAATCACTGCGGAACGAATCGAAGTGCTCGCAATCGGATATCGCGAGAAGGAATTAGACGGTGAACCCATTGAGCGTGTGCTCGGTGCATTGCGCGCCGCAAAGCGACCAGTCATCCTGCCTTGGGGTGCAGGGAAATGGATAGGGCCACGCGGTGCAAAAATAGCAGCGTGGGTTGAAAATGGGCTCCCGCAGGGCATTTTCCTAGGTGATAATGGCGGGCGGCCTATTGGCTTTCCCCAGCCAACTGCTTTCGCAAAAGCCGCTGTTGTGCTGCCTGGCAGTGATCCACTGCCTGTTTCTGGTTGCTGGCGCGACGTCGGTCGATATGGCTTCCATTTACCCGCCACCATTGACCCTGCGCGTCCTGCGCAATCCATCATTTCCGCATTGTGGGACTTAGATACTCAACCCAAGTTGATTGGCCGAAGGGTCAGCTTTTTTACGTTCCTTATCCGGCAAATCCGGCTGCGTTTATCATGAATGGACTGCAACGCGCGACGCTCGATTCCCTTACCACAGCGCCATACGACATTCTCATCGTTGGCGGTGGAATCTACGGCGCAATGGCTGCGCGCGAGGCAGGAATGCGCGGCTACAGGACAGCATTGGTCGAACAAAGTGATTTCGGCGGGGGCGCATCGCACAATTCGCTTAAGATCGTCCACGGCGGTATTCGCTATGTGCAACATCTTGACGTTATGCGTTTGCGGGCCTCGGTGCGCGAGCGGGCGTTCTGGCGCCATGTTGCGCCAGAACTTGTAAAACCATTAGATTTTACAATCCCACTAACCGGATATGGCGTCAAAGGCCCGATAGTATTTCGCGCGGCTGCGATGCTTTATCAGGCTTTGGAATTGGGTTTGCGCGGTCCAGATTTTGGGAGTGCAGGTGTCGTCAGCGACGCTGTAGCACGGCAACAGTTGGGGCAATTGGCACCCAAAGACCTTACCGGCGGTGGCGTTTGGCGTGATGGGCAGATGTTAGATACCGGTCGGCTGCAGATCGCTGCCCTGTCTGCGGCCGCAAGATACGGTGTGCACATCGCCAATTACATGGCGGTTGACGCACTAGCGCACAGCGATGGACGGGTTGGTGGCGCCAGTGTGACAGACCTGACGAACGGAGGCACCGGTAAGATTTCGGCGCGTGTTGTTTTGTCCTGTACAGGCGGATCTGCAAAATCGCTGGCGTCAAAAGTGATTTATCCAGAAGCCCAGGACAGATTTCCTACGTTCGCACGCGCGCTCAACATCGTTGTTGATCGTCAGATAGGTGACCGAGCACTGGGAATTGTCGGAACGGAAAAGTCGGATGCGATTGTTGATCGCGGCGGGCGCATGTATTTTCTGACGCCCTGGTCGGGTTTGACGATCATTGGCACCCACGAAGCCCCCGCATGCAGCCATGGGACTGACACGGCCGTTGACGATTTCCTCGATATCCTGAATCGCGCAGCACCCGCTCTTGAACTGAAGTCGACGGATGTTTTGCATACTTTTGACGGAATGATCCCCGCAGACGTGGATGATGACAGAACCGGCTCGGTGCGTCGTCAGACCGCTGGAACGCTGCTGGATCATACATCTGATGGTGCGGCGGGTTTGATTAGTGTCATTGGAGTCAAGTATACTACGGCGCGTGCAATTGCCGCGCGCGCAATGGATGTCGCGGCATTACAGCTTGGCGGCGTTCCTGCCTCCAAAGAAATGCAACGGAAGAGTCTAACAGAGAAGCTGCCGAATGCTGCCCATCTGCCTGTTGATCTTGACGACATTGAAGCGCTGACTGCGCGCATGGACCATGCCATGCAACACGAAATGGCTATGACTCTGGATGACGCGGTGAAACGCCGCATGCCTCTCGCTGAATCAGGCGCCTTTTCTGGATCGGAAGGTGCTAAACGGTACGCGCAGCTCAAGAATATTGCGTTAGAAATTGGACTATCGCCTGAGCAATTTCCGCACCGGAAGGCCCTGAAAAAACCGGCTTAATTTGACTTGAGTCGGATACAACGGATCCACCAAAATGCGATGAACAAGAGGCCGAATTGCGAAAATATGGCGCGCCAGCTGGGTGTGTGAACGAAAATTTCTTCGATTATGACCGTGTCTGCCGCAATGAAACTGCCACGCACCGAAACAACCTTTGCGCTGTCTTCTACGACGCCTTGCAAATTGAACCATTCACCAGTCCATGCCTGCAATTGCACAACATTATCATGATCGCGCTGTACAACCGCACGGTCAAATTCTATCGCAGTCCCTAGGCTGTTCGACCCCGGGGAAAGCGTTGCAGTGTAGTGTAAATCGGCGTTGTACGCCGATGACATAAGCGGAAATGGCAGGAGCAGGTAGATGAAAGCCAATATCGCGGATGCAGCAGGTCGCGTAATTGGGCGATGTACTGGACGACCAGGCGTTGCGGGAATTTTCACAAGCGCAAAAACCATCACACCCACGCCAGTCATCGACATTGCAATGCTCGAAACACTTTCCGGCCAATAAAGACCGAGGTTGAATAAATCCCACGAGAAAGGCGCGAACAGCAGGACCCCGTTGGCCCATTTCGTCTGCGTTGCATCAAGCAGCAGATGTAGCACAACACCGAAGGCCAGCAGCCCAAATGTTCGCCGCGGCCTACGAGACAGGAGCGCGAGGCCAGCCGCGAGAACCAGAGTTACAAAGAGGCTGCTTTGGATGGCCGCATATAGACGCAGTTGGATCGCCGAAATATCCATGGCGAGCCCCATAACAATGCGCTGCAAAATCCATGGGATGTCGGATAGGATGCAGCCAACAAGGATCCATTTAAAATCGGCGTCTCGCAGTATGCCCCGCGTGACAAGCGTATGAACTGCAATATGCGCAATTGTGTTTGGCATGGCCGTTTTGTTGTGCCTTTTGTCGCAATTTGGGTGATGGTGCTTAACTAGATGCGAGGGGTTGTTCCACTGCGGCCCTTATTTCTGCGCAAGTTTGCTGGAACTCTGCATTTGGGCGGGCCAATAAGTATTGCCTTTTTTTCGCGATTTCTTGCGGGTCCAAACTCACTATGAGATCGCATAAATCATCGGCTGACGGTGTCGGGATTGTCCAACCAAGCCCTTCCTCGACGCGGCGCCCCGTCTCTGTGTGTGCCACTGCGATCGAAGGGCAGCCATAGTATCCGGCTTCATAGATACGATTGGGAAGCAGCCATGTGGAATTTGTGCCCAGTTGCCAAAGATCCTGACTCCAGACCAGATCGCAGTTAGTGTAAATGTCAGCCAACCCGTCCGGATATGTATAGGGGCCAAGATATTGTAAATTGGTGGTTTTGGCGAGGATCGCATCAAAATCCGGTAGCGCGTGACGGTGAATGATCCCGTGCATATGTATCTCGATCCGGTCGCCAAGCCGGCGTGCGGTTTCCGCTAGAATTTCTAGGCTATGTGCGCAGCGCAATGTGCCGACCCACCCGATGCTGATAGGTCCTTCTTTGGCCTGCAAGTTGGTCTTGTCGGGCGCGGGGCGGTCGGCGAAATTAGACCCCAACCACAACTTGTTCTCTAACAATGTGACGGGCCCTGCCCAGCCCTGCACAGGCTTAAAATAGTCATTTACAAACGCAGGCGACGACACGATGAGCGCTGATGTGCGTTTTAGCAACATGCGTTCGAACGCGCGCACAAGGCGCCCTTTGCGCCCCTGATCCGTCATGAGCCCGTGTATGTCGAGACATTCGTAAATTAAGGGTGGCGCTGGTCGCATCATAGTGCGAGCGGCGACTGCGATCGCAAGCATATCGAGATTGCGTGCGACGATCACATCAAAGTTTTGAAGCTGTTTGCGGTGTTTAGGTAAGGTTGCGATGGCGCGTACAATAGCGCATAGGCGCTGACCCATGGCGGCATGGTGCGTTGTGCCAAGGTGGATATTGTCCCAAAAAACCGCAGGCCCATCATCATTACCATCGACGTCCCGCCGCATAGTCACGGCCCGCAAATCAAGGCCACAATCTAGAAAAGAACGGATTCTGCGAAGGTGCGACGGTTCTGATGAATCAAACCCCAAAAAAAGCAGGCGAGTCCGATGGCCAGCTTCACCATCATCAGCGGCGGGTGCTGTAAGCGACTGGGTCATGGAATTCTCCTTGCCATGACAAATACCGCGCGCAAAGCGTTACGGCGTTCTAAAATTAATCATGACGTGGCTGTTGCGTCTAATTGGACGCCCTTTTCGTTGGCCACATCATACGGATCGGTTCGTTCAATTGCAGACATCATGGGTGTTTCGGTCGATTTGTTGTGTCCGCGGGATAAGGCGATCGCCAGTTGTGTAATTTTCATTGCCTCCCCCAAATTCCTTGCGCGAATGGCATCCCGCAAACGCCAGCGAAGCCCACGACGCAAAGCCCTTGCGATGGCTGTTCCAGAAATGTTTGATTGTGCAAGATCGGATAATGTGGCCCGTATTTCGGGGGTTGTTGCGCGGTAAATACCATGTTTGCCTGCCATGGCGCGTCGGCAAATTGCTGTTTCTACGGTCGACAACGGGCAATCTGGCGCAATGTTCGCAGCAACTTTGAAATCCGCACAGGCCAGACCCCAATCGGTGCGACGCCCATAGATACAGGCCCGTTGCAATAAAGCGGCGCGGTGGCTTGCCTGTGGCGTGCCACCATACATTGTCGCATAGCGCGACAGCGGAATACTGTCGTAGAAAGGCTTGAACACGGCGCGATCCGCTGCCTCCCAAACCTCGTCTGACCGTGCGGCGGAATGGCGGGCAGCTGCTGGGCCTCTTTCTCCGTCGTGTTTGCGCTGCAAGAACAACGGCGTATCCGTCACTACCACAGGTTTGTGCAAAGCAAGACGGACTATCATATCGTAATCAATGGATCGCGGCAGATCTTCCTTGAAAGCACCCACTGCGTGGTAGGCCGTGCGTCGCACCAAAGTTGCGTTTTGAAACAGAAAAATATCTTCAAGGAGGTGTCGCAGTACAGATCCTTGCGACAGGTCCGGCCAGTACCCCGGACCCTGTTCAATACGGTCACCGGATGTGGGGTCGGTATGGAAGCGGCGATAACCACCCCCTGACGCACCCGCATCAGGGTATTTCACGAGCAGTCCTACCAAAGTTTCAACAGCATGGGGCAAAGCGATGTCATCGTCGTCGCAAATCCAGATCAAATCACCTGTCGCTTTGGCAATTGCAGCGTTGAGCGCGCGCGATTTGCCGCCGTTTTCTGCCCTGAAATACCGGATTGGACCATTTGCAGCACGCACTACGGATTCGGTTTCATCAGTCGATCCGTCGTCCCAAACAATTACTTCATCTACTTGACATGTTTGATTAAAAATAGCCGCAAGCGCCTCCGATAAAAACGCCGCTCGGTTGTACGTGGGTACAATCGCGGTAATTTTTTGGGACGCCATTTGCATTTATCCTTCGACGGACGCATTAATTTTGTGTTAATTGTCGTATTATTCAATAGCCGAAACTTGGTCAGCTTGTCAGCTATTTAGGTATCGGCAAAATTTATTTTTGGAATTTTCCATGCTGGCACGTGTGAATATGACGCCACTGTTATGTCTTGCGCTATCTGTTTTGTTTTGTCTCGGTAAATTGCTGCCGGCGCATGCGCAGTCTACCGATGAATTGCTATCGACACCTTCTGCCGAAATCGCGGGACAACTTAGCGATAGTATTTACGATTTTGGCCCTTTGGATGAAATTAGATTACGCGTTGTCACATGGGACAATACGGCATTGGCTTTCCGCAATCTGGATGTTGTTAGCGGCACTTATGTGATCAGCACAGACGGTCGCGTGATGTTGCCAATTATTGGCGGAGTTGATGCCGTTGGGAAAGGCGCCACTCCCCTTTCAAATGATATCGCAGCCGCGTTGAAGGACCGCCTTGGATTGAACGAACTTCCAAGTGTCACTATCGAAACTGCGGTTTTTCGACCGGTGTTTGTTTTGGGTGATGTTGCCCGGCCCGGCGCGTACGAATTCCGGCCCGGAATGCGTGCGGTGCATCTATTGGCGCAAGCCGGCGGGTATTATCGGGCATCTGATGTGGATGGTGGCAGGTTAGAATTGGAAACCTTACGTGTTGTGGGAAACCTGCGCGAGATTGAACTTAACCTTGCAATATTGCGCATTCGAAAGGCACGTCTAGAGGCAGAAGCAGCAGGCGACGCATCCTTTGAATTGCCAGATAATTTAATGCATCCGGACGGCGCTGCTGCAGTAAACGCAATCCTTGTGCGCGAACGCGAAATTTTTCAGACACAACGCGAATCTCATGCGTTGGAAGTCGAATCGCTCGAATCTTCTCGGGCGTTGCTAGAACGTGAAGTAACTGTTCTGAAACAAAAGCTGGAAGGTATCGCCGTTCAGGTTGGTATTATGGCTGATGCGGTCGGAAATCTAGAATCGTTGTTAGACCGTGGCCTTACCCGATCGCCCGCTTTGCTGAATTCCCAGCGCGCCCTCTTCGAGCTCGAAGCGCGGCACTTAGACGCCGAAAACCAAATTTTCCGTGCCAGCCAGTCGTTGAAAGAGGTCGAGCGTGACTTGATCGAAACGGTGCAGCGCAAAATTCGTGAAAACCTGACCCAATTGCAGTCTATCAATTCTGAAATCGACCAATTGACGTCACGCCGAGAGACTCAGCGCGGCGTATTGGCTGTTACAAATCAAGCTGCGACGCTCATAGACGAAGCAGAGACGAACGTACCGCAACCCGTCTTCAGGATCGCACGTGATGTTGGTGGGGCCTTTATCAGCGAAACAGTGACACCAGACGTCATATTGCGCCCTCTGGATACGCTTGAGATCAGTTTGTCGCAGAAGGAGGCCCTACCATCGAACTAGTAGTAAACGACCAGTTTCGGCAGCTTATTTGTCGGCCATCCGATCGCACGTGCCAGCGGTGCAGCGATCCCACAACGGCTGGAACGTCTGTAGGGGCGAAAGGTCTAGTATCATGTTAGATGTAAACGAATTTTGGACGTCTGAAGAGGTACTAAACCGCCCCGATGTATCGGTAATTGTGCCTCTACATAACGAAGAGGAAAGCGTTGGGCCGCTTCACGCGGCGATCATCGCGGCGCTAGAACCGACCGGTCTCGCGTTCGAAATTCTGCTTGTCGATGACGGCAGTCGAGATAACACTCGTTTGCGTTCCGCTGCTATTGCAGCTGATGATGACCGGGTCGCGGTATTGGAGTTCCGGCGTAATTTTGGCCAAACAGCGGCCATGCGCGCTGGTATCGAATACGCGCGTGGTCACTTCTTGGTCACGATGGATGGCGACCTGCAAAACGATCCTGCAGACATTCCGATGATGCTTAACAAGATGCACGAGGGATATGATCTTGTCGTCGGCTGGCGCATCAATCGAAAAGATAAGGCGTTGTCGCGTAAGTTACCGTCCAAAGTTGCCAATTGGCTAATCGGTAAAGTCACCGGATTGCCGATCCGCGACAACGGGTGTTCGCTGAAAGTTTATCGCGCCGAAGTCATTAAAGCAGTGCCGCTCTATTCCGACATGCACAGGTTCATTCCCGCCATGACAATCCCGATGGGTGCGCGAATTGCACAAGTTGGCGTTCGTCACCACGCCCGCCAATTCGGCGAATCCAATTACGGATTATCGCGTGTATTCAAGGTTTTGCTGGATCTTATTTCAATCAAGTCGTTACTGTACTTTGGCCGCCGCCCACTGTCTGCGTTCACGTTTTCGGGGGGGGTATTTGCGCTTCTTTCACTGACGTCGTTGATCTTTCTGGGTGCGACCGCCGATGGCTCGCAGGTCGTGCGCATGACGTTAACCGGGCTCTTTGGTGTTACGTCGATATTCTTATTGTTGTGTGGCGTTCTCGTGATGCTGGCTTTTCGCAACGCCGCCACTTTGGATGGCGAAGACGAAAACCGGACATGAAGCGTCAAATGGAGGTTATCTAATTATGAATAATGCTTTTAACGCGGAAATACCGCAAACGCCCGAGTTGGATTCGACACTCGATTTATCAGTTGTCATCGCAGTTGACGGCGCGCCTGATTTACCCGGTACGGTGAGTTCTTATCGTTCGATGCTAGACGCACTTAACATGACGTATGAAGTCATTTGCGTCATCAATGATACCGATGATGCCCTGCGCAGGTCGCTGGATAACTTGACCGATAGCTGGGACGAACTGGCCATAATCGGTCAGCGCGCGTGGAACGATGAAGACGCGGCCCTGCTAAGAGCAGTGAACCGCTGTCGCGGTGAATATGTGCTGACCGTGGCTGGTTGGCCTGAACTTGATCCGGCGTCGCTTCCGGCTTTGATTGAAGCTGTACGCGACAAAGATATGGTAGTGGCAGCACGCGAAGGGCGGCAGGCGTCGCACCGTAACCGGGTTTTACAGTGGATATTCTCAAAATACTTCGGAAATTCGGTATCTGATATTTTCTGTCGCACGCGCATTGTTCGCCGCGAGGTTCTTGAAGAAATCTGTGGTTTTGGCGTTCGCCAGCACTTTCTACCTGCCATCGCGAGTGAACTTGGCTATTCGGTCACAGAACTTACTTTGCCTCAGGCTGATAGCGACGCGCCGGGAACTGCGAAGTTTGTGTTTAAACCCTTTGCACATGTGCGTGCGCTTTTCGATGCACTAATGTTGTATGTTGTTCTCAAATTCTTGCGGCGCCCGCTGCGGTTTTTTGGTGCGATCGGAATGCCGATCCTGCTGGTCGGATTCATGATTACGCTGGTCTATCTCATCGGCCGCATATTTGGCATGATGTCTCTTGCCGATAGGCCGGGGTTGATTTTTGCAGTCCTGATGGTCGTTTTGGGAATTCAGATTATTGCGCTGGGGCTAGTCGGAGAGATTATTGTTTTTGCCAAAAGTCGGAAACAAAAACAATACGCAGTAAAGGCATTGATCCGGCGTGGTCCAAATGACTCGTGATCAACGCACCACAAAACGAATCGAGAGTACACTTTTTCGCGTGTTTAAAACGCATCGCTTGAGACAATGCGATGCGCCTGTTAACCTGAAAGGATAGAATTGTCGCACGATGCTTGTTTAGATAGTATGACGATCATAGTTTTTTGATTTATTTATGTAAGTTCCGCGTTTCCCATTATATTATTTTCTTCGGGATTTGCGGACATTGTGAAGACACAGGTTTCGGATGAACAACGTGGCGGATGATGGACTTCGACGGACGGCCCTCGGCCGTAACAATGACCATCGCGATGTCGCCGATGACGCTTCTTTTACCCTCAACTTAGGCGAAATAGCACGCATACTTTGGCGTAACGTTTGGGTCATTGCGCTATGCACGGTCATTGGTGGTGCAGTCGCGACCTACAACGTATTGCGGATCACGCCGACCTACGTTGCGACTGCGCAGATCCTATTGGGTCAAGAAAATCAGGCTGACAATGCATTGGGTTCGTTGTTTCAACAACTCGAGCGCGACAATAACGAGATTTACGGTGAAATCTCGATCATGACCTCGGGCCGTTTTCTGTCACGCGTGTCAGAGGCATTGTCGTTAGAAGACCTGCCAGAATTCAACCCCGCCTTACTACCGACGCCCCAAGAACCGTCATTGATTGAAAATGCGACGTCCGCGATTAAGTCGATGGTCAAATCCGTTCTCAGTGCGGAAGACAGCGATCCGGACCCTGCCCAACCACAAGATACTGACGCGACTTCGACGGACGACGATAGCGCGGCGGCCAATTTGCGGCTTGCCGCGTCAGCCGAACGGACTGTGCGTGGTGATCAAGCCGTTTTTGTCGATACGCTGGCAAGGCGACTGGTTGTGCGTCAGCAAGGCAGCTCTTCGGTGCTTGATATTCGTTTTACATCACCTGATCCGATCGTTGCAGCCGCAGTCGCCAATACAGTCGCTGATCAATACATTGCCTTCCAGCTTGAGGATAAGTTGGCGTCTATCAAACGTCTGACCGACGGGCTCGATGAACGTATTCTGGATATGCGCAGCCGACTTGAAGCGTCTGAACGCAATGTGATCGCGTTCCGTAGTCAAAGCCTTGATGGCGACAGCGGCGGGACTGGCTGGATGGAACAGCAGCTTGGTGAATTGTCGCGTCGTCTGGTAAACGCGACTGCACAACGGTCAGAATTGGAAGCGGAACGTGGACAGATTAGCACTCTGATAGAACAACAAGGTTTCGCCGCTGCTGCTGGGGTACTCGATTCCGACCTAATTCGCCGCTTGCAGCAAGAACGGGCCGAACTAGAGTTGCGTGCAGCACAACTGCGAGACAGGTTCGGTAGTTCTGGCGGTCGGATTGAAGATATTGGACAGCAAGTTACGGCCATCGACCAAGCCATTGAAAATGAAGTTCTGCGCATTCTGGCGGAGAAAGAGAACGAGGTCGCCGTAGCTGCCGCGCGTGAAGCATCCGTTCGTCAGCAGTTCAAAGACCTGAAAGAAACGTATTTGGAATGGGAACGCGAACAGATTGCGCTTTCCGAACTGGAACGCGAACGCGATGCTAACCGTCTTGTCTACGAAACATTTTTGACGACATACAGCCAAAGTACGGAGACGGTTGCTTTGCAGGCCGCCGACGCGCGGGTCGTCAATTACGCAGAACCGCCGCGCAATCCAGCTGCGCCACGCAAGAAGGTGAGCGTCGCATTGGGTCTGATCGCAGGTCTTTGTGCCGGTCTCGGGCTTGCCTTTTTACGAGCATTCCTTGATCGTTCTGTTGACGGATTGGTGAAATTGCGACGTCTTTTGAAAGGGATCCCGATCTTTGCAACAATACCTGTCGCACGCGGATTCCTTGGTCGCGTTGACCCGTTAAAAGCGATCGGTCAGCCGCGGAACGCTGCGCTAACGGAATCCGTACGGACACTACGCAATATGTTGATCATCGGGCGTAAGTCATCGGGCATGAAGATTGCTGTCATGTCAGCGCTGTCCAATGAAGGCAAAACAACAACAAGTTTGCTTCTTGCCCATGCTGCGGTGCAGGCGGGTAAAAGCGTTGTGGTTGTGGAAACCGACCTGCGGCGCAGTTCGATAGCGCGTGTATTGAATGCTCCTGATCAGCCTAACCTCGATGATCTGTTAAACGATCAAAGCACCGCACCTTTGCGCAGTATCCTGCGAAAGGATGAATTGACCGGTGCCTACATTCTGCCAGCGCAACAAGGGTCCGGCGATCCTGGTAGTGTGCTTTTGTCAAATCGAATGTCAGCATTGATCAACCGTCTCGAAGCTGAATTCGACATCATTGTGTTCGACACTCCACCAATGCTGTCCGTGTCTGATGCACTACCCATTTTGCGCAAGGCCGACGAAATCGTCCTTGCCGTTCGCTGGAAGAAAAGTTCGGCTGATGCTTTGGAGGATTGTTTGCGACAGTTGCGTGTCGCCGACATTACGCCAACTTGCGCTGTGATGACGATGGTTGGGCGCAGTGAACCGCAAAACTATGCGGCTGGTGATTACGCCGTTTACTAAGGCGATCCGCCATAATGTTCGCTTTGGCGCAGCGACAAGCAGCCTGCACACACTCCAACGTGCAGCATACCGCGCAACAACCAGCGGAAACGTCGCGCGCGAATAGGCGCGTTAAAAACGGTCATTATTCCGCAATATCCTGCCTTTAAACATGCGGAAAGCGCGAGCTTCGCCCGAGCAACGTTAGTTGTGGCAGAAGCTGCGTAGCTTTGCCCCATACGATAGCGTCGGCGTGCAAGCCACGTTAGGCTGAGCCTTGCATCAGGGACGCTTTCCCACGCGCGGGCGGCATCGCAGATTTCAAAATGTGCGCCGGCACGGCGCAGACGAAAGAAGAATTCGGTGTCTTCACCGCCAGAGCGTCCCCGCGCGAGATCAAATCGTTCGTTCTTCCACGGTACGTCAGCACCCCATCGCAAAAGCACATTTCCGCTAATGCCTGTTTCGACCTGCCCGTTCCGTCGCACTGGATAACTAGAATGGTAGTCACCCGCTTTGATCCAGCTTGGCGCGGTGTCGTCGTAGGATGCGATGACTGGCCCAAAAACGGCATCTGCTTCTGTGTGATTGGCCGTCGCTAAAAGCTGCGTCAACCAATCGGGTACGACCCATTCATCATCGTCCAAAAAGCAAATAAAATCCGCGCCCGCATCAACAGCATCAAGACAAGCGTTGCGCGCAATCGAAATATTGCGGGCCGGCGCATGAAGGTAGTGAACAGGCCACGGCAGATCGTCGGTGACAGCCGCCACGACATCCCGCGCACTTGGGGTGTCGTCATTGTCTGCAATTACGACGCGAACCAAGACGTCGGCTGCCAAATCCATAGTCGCTAAAGATTCAAGTGTGCGCACGACCTCTGGTCGGCGGAAAGTGCAAAGGAGGATATTCACCAATGTGTTCATCGTTGCACGCGATTGCCTAAGATCATTTGCCACAAGAATCCAGCACCCCAGGCATTGTGCATCGCACCAAGAGCAGCGCCGGCCCAAAGCCCGCAAAGCGTTCTCAGGCGCACCGTGGCGATCGCTGAAACGGCGACGAGTAAAACAAGGTAAGCTGCTGGAAAGAACAACAACAGCGGAAAGACAGGCGTCGCAATAAGCGAAAGCGCCAAAACGGCAAAGTTCACTGCAGGAATAAACTGGCGAATTCGTGGCCGCATGCGATGTTTGGTGACAGTACGTGCGCGGCCACGACCGTAAAACCAGTATTGCTTGGTGAGTGTAAGCAGCGTCGGCCGCATACTATAGTCGAGCCGAATGTCGGCATCCAATCTGATCCGACCTCCGGCCTTCGTCAGTCGACGATCAAATTCCGCGTCTTCGTTATGACTGAAGCTTTCATCGTAACCGCCGATCCGCCGGAACCAGTCGACGCGGAAACCGGCATGATGACCATGATCAACCCAACCGCTGCGTTGTCCGCCCCGATGAGCGGACCCACCCGATCCAAGTGGCGTGTCGGCGACCCATGCAGCTGCGCGTTGAAAGCAACCTGTTCCCACAGCATCCATTGGTGTGACGATCGATGCCGCCTCAGGTAAATCGCTCAGGGCTTGCGCCACCCGCGCCACATAGCGCTGCGGATAGATCGCGTGGGCATCACAACGAATGACGAATTCGGTGTTTTGATCTGAACATTCCCGCACAACCTTGTTAATAGCTGCTGCCTGTAAACGGGCGGGATTTTGGATAATAGATAGCGCTGCATGATCCGCAATCATTGCGGTCACAATGGCACACGTATCGTCCGTGCTGCCGCCATCTGCTACGACGACACGGGTGCCAGCGATCCAAGGATCAGAAAGCAATGATTCAAGGCATTCGCGAATGTGGGACGCTTCGTTAAGGGCAGGGATCGCCACCAGAACTTTTTCGGCGGGAACACAAGTATCAGTCGCTCCTGAACCCCGGTTACTATGGGTCATAGACCGGTTGTTAGGGGCTGTTTGGGCGTTGAAATCAAGGGTGCTCATAACACCTTAAGCATGCCGCATTGCGGGCAATCCAGCAAATCAAAAAGCGTTAGTGCATATAAAAAGGAAAAACGCCGATCTCTGGAAAGAGACCGGCGCAATCACAAGGAAGTAGTTTAGAAAATTAGAGCATCAGCCTCGATAAGATCGGTCAATGTCAGCCCATCAGTATCGCGCAATTCTGCGACTTCGATGAAGCTGTCTTTCCCGCCGTCGGTATCAATCGACAGTACAGAAGACGTGCCGCTCGTATTCAATTGCAGGAAATCGTCCACCATCTCTGCACTGATACCCAGCAACACATCTGAAAAGTCCAGCTTATCACCCTCGTTTACGGAAAAATCCTGAATGTCATCGCGGCCATTGCCGACATCTTCTGACATGAACAGGAACGTATCCGCACCATCGCCACCCGATAGTTCGTCCGCACCCAAACCACCGACGATAACGTCATCGCCATCACCGGTATTCACAACATCATTACCTGCACGAGCAAACACGATATCGTTAGCCTGAGTTCCGTTGAGTATTTCCGCTTGGTTAGTCCCAACGATGCTGTTTGACGAAGTTTCGTCGGCCACAAGTCGTAACGTACCCGCTGCGACCGAGATTTGTTCGGGCGTCATGTTCCGCAGTTCAGCAACAGACTCGGTGCCTTTGCCAGGAATTGTAATCGAGACAATAACGCCAAGATAACTATCCGCGACCGATACAGCTGCTTCCGCCTCTGCGGCGGTCCAGCCGTAAGCTTTGGAAATCTCTGTGAAATCAATGACGTCACCCTCTTCAGGAGAAAAATCTTCGATCCGGTCACGTTTGTCAGTAATGTCGTCTGGTCCCCAAGCAAAGATATCTGCGCCTAATCCACCGCCAAGATTGTCTGAACCTGCACCACCTTTAAGGATGTCGTTGCCGTCCTCACCGCGAAGGCGATCATTACCATCGCCTCCGATCATCAAGTCATTTCCGGCAGTGCCAGTCATCCAATCAGCTTTGGATGACCCCATAATCGTGTTTTCCGGCTCTGGTGTCGGTGCAACGTCAACAACAACGGGTTCGGGTTCAGCAACGACTGGATCAGGGGTGTCGATTTCTGTTGGGGTGTCGTCGATAGGCGTGACCGGCTCCTCCAAACCGTCATCCACTCCAGTGGGTCCTTCTTCGAACAGTCGCAGGGTGCCGGCAGAAACAGAAATCTGATCAGGTGTTATGTCCCGCAGTTCGGCAATCGCCACAAACTCATCGAAAATCTTGAGCGAAATCGTAGTGCCAAGGAAACTGACTGTAACTTTCAGTACTTTCGACAAAGTTGCTTCGTCCCAGCCTAGCGCTGCTACTATTTTAGTAAGATCGATGACATCACCGTCTTCAGGCGAGAAATCTTCGATGCGGTCGCGACCGGTCCCCAGACTGTCCATTCCCCAAACAAAAACATCCGCGCCGGACCCGCCGCCGATATTGTCTTTACCTGCACCACCATCGAGCACGTCATCACCGTCTTCACCACGCAGTCGGTCACGGCCATCATCGCCATAGATGTAATCGTCTTCCGGGGTCCCAATCATCCAGTCGTCATCTTTGTCACCGATGATCGGATTGTCGGGCGTAGGATCCGTGGTTGGGACATCGTTGACCGGTTCGCTAATTGTGTCCGCGGGGTCTTCGACAGGCGGTTCGACTACAGGATCATTGCCTGTCGTAGGTTCTTCTTCAGGATCGTTATCGACAGCGGGCTCTTCCTCGACCGGGTCATCAACAGGATCATTCGCGGGCTCCGTTGGATCGTTGGTTGGATCCACAGGGTCGTGTACGGGATCCGTTGGATCAGAAGTATCGTGACCGCCGTGATCAGCATCTGAATGTTCATCCGTCCTTCCAAACCCGATATCATAATCAGGATTGCCGATTTCCGGCGGAACGAAGTTGTGAAGATTGTACTTTTCCATCAGGCTTGTGTCGAAACCGCGCAGTTCGATTTCGATGACAACGGGATGATGTTCTGCTGTCAGACGGTCAGTGATCCAGTTAACCACTGGTGAATACCAAGTGCCATCGGCGCGTTGGACCGCGCCGTGCAAATCTAGGAATTCTTCCAACGTGAATTCTGAATGATAGGTCTTGTTGCCACCGTCGAGTTCGGCATCGATACCCGAAATCTGCCGATAATAGGGCAATTCAAAGTATTCGTTGAAGACACGTGTGCCAAGGCTATCGCGCGTTGTACCATGAATGCTCAGGCTTAAATCGTCTGGTGTGACCGTCAGATCGGCGCTTGAATACGGGGTGAAAGTCACATGATCGATTGGCGTGATATCACTGCTATCGACGATAATCGGCTTGGTATATTGGTCACCGATATCCGTTAGATGGCTCGTCGAGATAAGCTTGTCGACATTTTTGGTAGTGACATCAATCATCATGCCTTCATGGGCCAGACCTTGCACACCGTAGACAGTGCTATAGTTGGCCACTTCGACGTTATTCATAATGCCCGCCGACGTTTTCACGCCTGTCACGAATGCAGTCTTGGCGCCATCAGCCCCAATAAGCAGTGAATCCTTTAGCAGGTAATTCGACGTGTAATTCATCATATCGAACGCGGTGCCAGACATTTCCCAAGCAGTGAAATCGTCAATGACGCTTTGCAGGTCACTATCGTGGGAAAAAGCGCGGTGATAAATGCGGATACCGGTTTCAGCAGCAAGGACAGTGTTGCCCGAAAAGCTTGTGATCGCTGGTTCTTGGTGGTCGAGAGCAACATCAAAAGGAGACGGGTCAAATTGGACTTCATCCCGTTCGAACATCTTGCGATGCATGCCATCGCCCGAACTGGTACCAACATCAAAAATTTCGCGACCGATGAAACTCCACCCGACTTTTACGTTCGCGGCGATGTTATCGTATTGTTCGATAACGCGAGAATTGTTCTCGTAACCTAGGCCATCCTGGTTGTCCTTGCCGCGTTCGTTGTGACCTACGACCTTCGATACAAGATTGTTGGCCCAGATGCCCTGTTCATTCCCGGTTTCAGACACAATGCCCGCGCCAAAAAGATCATAAACGACGTTGCTGTCGATGATCGCGTTTGATTCATGCTGGGTGATGCCCCAACCCTTACCGCCGTTGACCGAATTGCCAATGATCTCAGAGACGGGTTCTCCTGCACCCGCACCTATCTGGTGCAAGTGGATTGAATAACGGCCCAATGGGTTACTATCATCGTTATCGATGGAGAAATCGGTACGCCCCATGTCACGGAATTCCGCATATGCGACAATGTTCGCGACATCATCCGGCCCGTCCGTGTCCCCGTTGTGCATCATCATATGGCCGCGAACGCCCTCAGGGTTCTCGGACGCGAACACAATATTACGGGACAAGTTTGCGACATAAGTGTCGAGATCAGCGTAGCCATCAGGTGGCATATGATCATGGGAAAGCGGGCTATCGAACGTGATCGTGTTGCCGTTGATCGCGGTGATGACACGCTCTTCGTCTTGGGTTTGAAGAACTTTGTCGGTCCAGTTGTTGATACCTTCGTAAGACGTCCCAACGAACAGCAGCGTGTCGCCGACGTTCCAGTTCGTTGTGTCACCGGTCACCGTGACAGACGTTGATCCAGCGGAAACACCATCCATCGTCAGATAGCTTTCCTTACTGGCGCCGTAGATGTCTACCTCACCGAAAGCCACAAGCCCGTGGCCAAGCTGGCCCGGATCAGATGCCACATCAATCGGCGTATCGCGGAAAATGACGACAGCATCGACACCCGGCATGACAGGGCTGTCTTCGGTCCCAATTTCGAAGCGAGATCCGTGCCCCGTAACGATGGTTTCTACAACCATTTTAGTATCTTGCGTCTTTGTCCAAGACAACGTACCGTCCACACGTATCGTATCTAGCGGATCGTCCGAACGTGCGTTGTAAATGACTTCTAAGTCGGCGGGAATGTAAACGCGGGCTTCTGCACCCGGTACGCGGCCGCCGCTCCAGGTCGCTGGGTCTGTCCAGTCACCTGAGCTAATGGCGGTGTGCGTTGCATTTTCCGGCGCGAGCAAGCCGTTTGCCTGCATCGCGTGCATTTCATGCATCGCGTCCGCTTCATGGTTCATTTCCATCGTTTCGTTTCTCCTATCGAGCTACCGCGGTTTTTCTCGCGCGGAGCTAGCAAATTCATAGTGTCCGGTGGCGCGGCAAAAACTTGCAAACCTGTGTTTGCTGTCGAAATGTTTCCGGCGCCCGGATCGGCGATTTTCACTGTTTAGGAACGCGTACTACAAACAGCTCTGCAGCATTGACTGACGCCCGCGACAGGCCATCAATGCCACTTGATGAATTCACGACACGGCAATCGCCACGTCGATTAGAGCAAAATGATTAAATCGGTCTTACTGCTTCTCTCGGACCTCTTTCAGGCCAGGGGCTGGCTAACCCAGCGGTAAAAGTTAGACAACGCCTTGGAACAGGTTGCCTGCGGTTGAGCTAATAGTGAGAGAATTGCTGCCTAAATTGAGAGGAAGTGAGGCGTGTTCATGCTCATTTTTAGGCAAAGTTGTGCTTCTGACGTAAAGTCAGCTTATGGGCGAATGGGCGGTTTTAAGTATTTTCGATGAATCTTACAGAGCGATTTGCAGTGAGAAACGACCCTGAAATGTGTCTTTCATCGGCGACGCAAACGATTCGTCACGGCTTGTGCAAGTTGCCGAAGAAACCTTCCAGTTGCACGCGGCCGTCGCCAAACCACTCTTGCTGCCCTCAAAGGACGACGATCACGTAAGGCCGCGAGCGCCTGTTCCGCACTTGAAAGGTCTAGGGTACTTTGCGCCCGCTTTTGCATCATCGCTATGCAATGAGGGTCAAGGTCTTCAGCATGTCGCGCAGCGAACGCCAAATCGGCGCGGGCCAGCGCCGTGGCATGATCCGCATTCAGTCGGCGTGAGATAGACTCGTGTCCGACGGAATAGACGTACCCGGGTTCGGCGCGAAAACGTATCGCCGCGCCATTCGTCAATGCATCAAGGATAAAATGAAAGTCTTCGCCATTGCGAAGATTTTCGTCGTAGCGCAACCTATGCTTCGTGATGAACGAACGGCGTATCACCGGCTTGAGGTATCCCAAGCTTAAGCCGGGCGTGCCGTGCATGTTACCCGCGATATATTCAGCAACGGTCCAATTGTCGTTTTGCGGATCCCCTGCAAAGGCCAGCGTTGCAGTTTGGTGGAAATCATTCGCCGCATCGCAGGTCATTATCCCGTCACAGACAATATCGGCGTCAACACTGTCGGCAAAAGCGATCATCGCGGCAAGCCTGCCGGAAACGAAAGTATCGTCGGCATCCAAAACTGCGACCCATTCACCTTTCGCCTCTGCAAGAGCGGCATTGCGCGCCACTGCCGGTCCGCCATTGCGCTGTTGTGACAGCACGCGCACTTGCGGATGGGCAATGGCCAAGTCCCGCGCAACAATGAGGGTTTTGTCGGTCGAACAGTCATCAACCACGATGACCTCAAGTGACACTTCTGTTTGTGCTAAAGCGCTTTCGACACTCGCACAAAGGCTATCTTCACTGTTCCATGCCGCAATGATGACAGTTGCTTGAATCATGTTTCAGTCCTACACTTGTCTTCGTGGACGTGTAAACGTCAGTGTACACCGGGATGGGTGACATGAAGTTCATGGTAAGTCTTCTGCTTGTTTGCTGCGGTAGCGTTGAAAGCCTTCATGCCGATACGACAGAAGTCGCGGATGCTAGTGCATTATATTGGCGCTCCGGTGATTTGCAGACCATAGACGCCAATAGCACTGTGCCCTCGCCCTACCAGGACGACGATTGGTATCGCTCGGATTTTGAGATCCAACGCAACTGGATTGGTACAGCATGGCGTGCGGAAAACGCTGTTTTCGCACAAGACAGACTTACGCTACGCCTCGCACCTGTCACTGATGACAGCACGCAGAAGTCCTTTTTGGGGGCTGAAGTACAAAGCAATGATGTCCACGGTTTTGGCCGCTACGAAGTCGTCATGCGACCGTCGCCTGCACACGGCGTGATATCGTCGTTTTTTACCTATACTGGCCCTCATTTCGATGATCCCCACGACGAGATCGACATCGAATTTCTCGGCCGCGATACGACACGGATGTGGGTTCTGGCTTTTTCGGACGGCAAGAAACTCCCTGGGAAATGGCTAGAGCTTGGGTTTGACGCTGCAGATGCCGCACATCTTTACGCTTTTGATTGGACTGCCGACCGCATCGTGTGGTTTGTCGATGGTAAGGAGGTTTTTCGCGTCAATTCCCAGAACCCACCTGCCCCACATCATGCGGGCAAGATTTATATGAATATTTGGGCTGGCGGTCCGAGCCAACGTAATTGGTCCGGTGAAGCCCCAGCCGATACGCAAGCTGAGGCACAATATTACTGTGTTTCTTACCAACCCACAGGTGTGAAGACACCGCAGTGTTCGGATACTTTTTCAATTGAATGAGCAAAATTTCGTTGCGACCATCATTATTTCTGCGTTCAACGCCGAAAAAACCATAAATGCCGCCGTTGCCAGTGCGCTTGATCAAACGGCAGCGGTAGAGGTCGTCGTCGTTGACGATGCGTCCAAAGATTCAACTGCGCAGTTGGTTCAGGCGGCTGCTGATAACGTACCTAACCTGCGCTTGCTGCGGCAAGCTGTGAACACAGGTCCGGCGGAGGCGCGTAACCTTGCCCTTTCCAACAGCACAGCGCCTTGGGTTTCGGTGCTGGACGCGGATGACATCATGGCCGTGGACCGGATCGCGAAACTCGTGAAGCGGGCAACAGACGAAAACCTAGATTTCTTGGCCGACGACATTGAAAAATGCTATCCTGGTCAGGACGCTATTCATCGCACGCGGGTCTGGTCGGATACAACGATTGGACTACGCCACATCGATGCCGCGCGCTTTATCCGCTCCAATCTCGCCAGCGGGCGCGGGGAACGTCGCGAGATGGGATTTCTGAAACCCATAATGCGGCGCAGCTTTTTGGATCGGCACAAGTTACGGTACGGCCCTCTCCGGTTGGGGGAAGACTATGACCTTTATGCGCGCGCATTGATATGTGGTGCCCGATTTGGGTTGTGTGATCCCTGCGGCTATATCGCCTTTATCCACGACGATTCACTGTCAGGCACCCATCCGACATTTGTGCATGCGGATCTGATGGCCGCCGATGACCGAATGCTCGCCTTGCCAAATCTGACCGAAGAGACGCGCCGTGCTTTGTTTGATCATAAGTTGGAGCATCATAAAAAATGGGTCTGGCGACGTCTGATTGACGCGGTTCGCGAACGGCAACCGCTGGAAGCGATCAATTGTTTTCGTGCGCCTGTTCCGGTCGCGTTGTCCCTCTCGCGCAAACTGGGCGCTGAAAGCATGCGACGGTTTGGCCGCCGCCTGCGGGGCGGCTAGGGTATGGCGAAACGGTTTGATATCCTCGTCGTAGGCGATGCAAGGTTTCAGGGCGGCACGACGGCCGCAATG
Source organism: Rhodobacteraceae bacterium S2214 (assembly GCA_025141675.1). Classification (NCBI taxonomy): domain Bacteria; kingdom Pseudomonadati; phylum Pseudomonadota; class Alphaproteobacteria; order Rhodobacterales; family Paracoccaceae; species Rhodobacteraceae bacterium S2214. The sequence goes on along the minus strand of CP081162.1, from coordinate 29,202 downwards.
GCAACCGACGTGGCTGGATTTTCGGCCCTTGGACTTAAGGTCGGGCTGCTGTTTGTAAGATCTGCTTATTTGCATGATAGCCGCGATCCGGCCAATCCTGACGCGCTGGCGCTGGCTGATTTGCCGGGCGTCACCTTGCTTTCCCCGGGAACGCCCGCGCATGCAGACATCGCTTTTCTACACCATCCATTGGTGTTTTTCCGCGGGATTGAAGAACAATCGCCGCTCACATCGGATTGCGCTATGCTTGTCGCGCACCACGCGCCATTTCGGGCAGACGGATCATTGGAATATGATCCGATCGCGACCTTGCGCAAGATAAAGACCCGTCTTGGCCTTAACGCACGTATCGCGCCCGTATCTGGTGCTGTGCGGCGGCAATTGCAGTCATTTGCGCCAATGGTGCGGCTGACGAGTGAGGATTGGCCAAACGTTTTTGACACCGATGCGTGGCCGATCGGGCCAGAAATCCTAACAGACACCTCGATAACAATCGGGCGCCACGGGCGAGTTGACGCGCTGAAATGGCCGAAATCTGGCAAAGAGATCATGGCGGCGTTACCCGTCAGCCCTGACATCGAAGTGCGGGTATTGGGCTGTCCGCAATCCGATCTGGAAAACCTGAACGCCGACCTGTCACAATGGGACATCCTAGCCTTTGGGGCAGAAACCCCTCTTGCATTTCTGCATAGTCTCGATGTCTTCATTTATCACTATCACCCGGATTTGGTTGAGGCGTTCGGGAGAACCGTCGCCGAAGCTGCGCTGACCGGTCGCTATTGCTTGCTCGATCCACGACTGCGTACAAACTTTGGCGACGTTTTCGATTACTGCGAACCTAGTGATGTCGCAAAAGTTCTAGCACAATTGCGCGCAAACCCAGTGCAGGCCCGCCAACGTGCGAAAACGGCGGCGGATGAAATGCGCGCGCGTTATAGTCTTGATAGTATTGGACCGCGTCTTGATCGTTTAGCGAAGGATCCCGGCACAGTATCGCGTCGCGGTGCAGACACCTCTGTTTCGCGTGTTTTGCGCAAACTTGCAGGCCTCTACCGCCGAGATTGGCGCGGTGCTTAACATGACGGCTATGGTTAGGTTTGCTTCACACATCGACGCTCCAAATGCGATCTACCAAATCTACGAACGGAACGTGCCATGCAGATGAAAAGCCGTCGCAAACGTCTGATGATCGCCGCCAGTCTTGCTACGCTGCGTCTGCAGCGCCCACTATCGAATGCCACCCCGCCAATTTTTATTATTGGATCTGGTCGGTCGGGAAATACGCTCGTGCGTCGTGTGCTGATGGCTTCCGGTGCAATTTATATTCCACCCGAGACATATGTATTGGGCGAAGTCATCGAAATCTGGCCGCGCACGGCGGTGCTACCATGGCGCGAACGTGTTTGGTTATTTTGCGCCTATTTCGAAAAACACCCGGAATTTTCGACTTTTAACCTCGTCAATCTCAATAAATTCGCAGCACAAGCGGCTGCACTGCCAAGAAACGACCGAAATCTTCGCAATCTGATCAATGCCTTCTATCGCTTCCTTGGCAACGCACAGGGCATATCAACTGACCGCTGGGGCGATAAGACACCCTATAACACGCATCACTTGCCAGCGATTGCTGCGCTTTATCCCAACGCCAAATTTCTTTGGCTGGTCCGCGACGGACGCGATGTGGCACTGTCATATGTTGAGGCGGACCTGTATCCCAGCTTGGCGACGGCTGCTGACCGATGGACAAATGCAAATGCAGCTTGCATGGCATTTGCTATGCGCGGTCTCGACGTCCGGCAGCAGACTTATGAAAACCTTGTGTCTCGCCCAGAAAAAGAATTCGCTGAAATCTTTGCATGGGCTGATCTCGCATTTACCCCCGATATGCTCACAGCCCTGCCCGGTCCTATGGGTGATGTCGAACAACGACGCCACCACGAAAAAGTGCGCAAACCAATCTCCGCCGCATCCGCTGGTCGATGGCGCGATCAACTTGGGCAGGCGGACTTATCCGCCTTACCGAAGGATTTTTGGCAAATGATGCGCGCCTTAAATTACAAGAACGACGATACCTAGACGAACAGGATGTCCGTTGCTTCCGAAACATCGGAAAGCGCCAGACCTTGCAGATGCGCCAGAACGAAATCAACACCGTCCGGATCGGTCAGACGCAATTCGACACCGCTATCGATCCCGTTGAGATTGAAACCGAGCTCAGCTGTACTTTCGGTTGTCCAACCAAAGTGCTGCGAAATCCCACTGACATCCAACTTGTCGCCCTCAAGCGCGGAAAAATCGAGGATTCGGTCAGTTACGCCTGCCTCGACAGTATCGATATTGAACACAAACGTGTCCGCACCTCCACGACCCTCGATCAAGTCTGATCCGGCGGCACCGTCGATGATATTATCACCTGATGTTCCTGAAATCCGATCGCCCGCGCGCCCGCCGATCACATCTGCCAATCCCGATGGTGTCCCCTGCCAGTCAAGGCCTGTGCCGCTAAATAATCCGGTTTCAGCTTCAACAAAGGCAAAGAGATCGCTTGCATATTCTGTGTATGCGGCGTCCGAATAATGAACATCGTCGACCGACAAATGATCAGTGCCTTCAGCAGGTGTAGACGGGACCTGGGCATGAGGATTGTCGAAAAGAAGAAGCGTCGCGTGAGTCGCTTGAAGATCTTCAACCTTTGCACGCAGACCACTCACATAGGTGCCATTACCAACATCGCCGACCACCTCTTCACCATCGACGATACTATAACCTTCGTTGACAAAATGTGCATATTCCATTGGCACATCATGGGTCAGTTTTGGCGCAATCGTCGATATCACTAGATACTTCTCCGCTGAAGCGGGCTGCTGGTAAAACTGCGTAACGGCTTTGTCGATATTGTTAACAATGTTAGGCAGATGTATTGGAAAGAAGTTTCCAGAGCGGAATTCGATATCATTCGTACCCGCCATCAAAAGCGTTAGATCAGGCGCAAGCGCTGCAAGATTATCTGACAGGTCCGAATCCTTCCCGCTGCCAACGATCTGACGCAACGCGACAGACGGTTCACCACTGTGATCGCGATCTAGCATAGTGTCAGGGCCGTTGTTGAAAACACCGACATAATCGACCCAGCCGCCCGCAGCGATAATCGAATCTAACAAATCGCCACGATACCCGTCGCGGATTGCGGCCACTTCGGTTCCATCCACAACACCTTGTGTAATTGAATCGCCGATTGGGAGGACCTTCGGGGCCAACGCATATTGGCCAGCTTCCAGATCGATCAGCAAGCCCTCAGTCATGACCGCGAAAATCTGATCGTCCGATCCAGCGATTGATATGAATAATTCAGGTCCGTTGAGTGTTGTTGTGTTGCCTTCTGCGTCTGTTGCGGTGACGCGGGTTGTGGCTGTGCCGTCGACCAATGCGCTGACGTCGAGCGTGGCTGTGCCGTCTGCGGCCAGCGGGGCTGAAACAGACCCGCCCGCCCCGTCAAGGATCGTCACCGTTGCGGTGGCGTCAGCATCCAGACCGGTCAGATCAAGCGTCACGGCGGTCTCTTCGCCCGGCGCGATTGTGGCATCGGTCATACCAGCACCCAAAGCCAGCGCCATGTTCCCGTCGTCATCCGCAGATCCCGGAGGAGGCCCCGCCACCAACCGCAACGTCCCCGCCGCAACCGAAATCTCAGCCGGCGTAACATCACGTAGTTCGGCCACGCCGACTTCACCGGTGCCGGGTACATTCACCGCGATGATCACACCTAGATAGCTGTCGATCACCGAAACCGCAGCCTCTGCAGCGGCGGCGTCCCAGCCATAAGCTGCGGAAATTGCGGACAGGTCGATGACATCGCCCTCGCCGGGACTGAAATCTTCGATACGGTCCCGCCCGCCGATCAGCGCGTCTGGTGCGTAGGCGAAGATGTCTGCGCCTGTGCCGCCGCCAAGGTTGTCCTTGCCTGCGCCGCCTTCAATCGTGTCATTGCCGCCTTCGCCGCGCAGCCGGTCACGTCCGTCGCCGCCCAAGATCAGGTCGTCGCCCGAGGTGCCGTTCAACCAGTCATCGCCGGCCGTGCCGGTGATCGCGTTTTGCGGCACGGGGTCGGAAACGGTGTCGAGCGTCAACGTCGGACCAGCAATGGCTGGCGTCACGTTGCTACTGGTATCTGTGGCAGTGATGGACGTGGTCAGTGGCCCGTCGGTCAGGCCCGACAGGTCCAGCACGGTTGACGCAGCACCGGGGGTCAGCACGCCCGACACCACGCTCGTCACGCCATCGGTGACCGTGATCACAGCCGTTGCATCAGCGTCCAGACCTGTGGCTGTCAGCGTCACAGCTGCAACTTCGGTGGCATCAATCGCCAGATCGGGTGCCGTGATCCCAAGATTGCCGTCTTCATCCGCAGATGTATCCGGTGCAAAATCAAGCAGCAAAGCAGGCCCGTTGAGTGTTGTTGTGTTGCCTTCTGCGTCTGTTGCGGTGACGCGGGTTGTGGCTGTGCCGTCGGCCAGTGCACTGACGTCGAGCGTGGCTGTGCCGTCTGCGGCCAGCGGGGCTGAAACAGACCCGCCCGCCCCGTCAAGGATCGTCACCGTTGCGGTGGCGTCAGCATCCAGACCGGTCAGATCAAGCGTCACGGCGGTCTCTTCGCCCGGCGCGATTGTGGCATCGGTCATACCAGCACCCAAAGCCAGCGCCATGTTCCCATCGTCATCCGCAGATCCCGGAGGAGGCCCCGCCACCAACCGCAACGTCCCCGCCGCAACCGAAATCTCAGCCGGCGTAACATCACGTAGTTCGGCCACGCCGACTTCACCGGTGCCGGGTACATTCACCGCAATGATCACACCTAGATAGCTGTCGATCACCGAAACCGCAGCCTCTGCGGCGGCCGCGTCCCAGCCATAAGCTGCGGAAATTGCGGACAGGTCGATGACATCGCCCTCGCCGGGACTGAAATCTTCGATACGGTCCCGCCCGCCGATCAGCGCGTCTGGTGCGTAGGCGAAGATGTCTGCGCCTGTGCCGCCGCCAAGGTTGTCCTTGCCTGCGCCGCCTTCAATCGTGTCATTGCCGCCTTCGCCGCGCAGCCGGTCACGTCCGTCGCCGCCCAAGATCAGGTCGTCGCCCGAGGTGCCGTTCAACCAGTCATCGCCGGCCGTGCCGGTGATCGCGTTTTGCGGCACGGGGTCGGAAACGGTGTCGAGCGTCAACGTCGGACCAGCAATGGCTGGCGTCACGTTGCTACTGGTATCTGTGGCAGTGATGGACGTGGTCAGTGGCCCGTCGGTCAGGCCCGACAGGTCCAGCACGGTTGACGCAGCACCGGGGGTCAGCACGCCCGACACCACGCTCGTCACGCCATCGGTGACCGTGATCACAGCCGTTGCATCAGCGTCCAGACCTGTGGCTGTCAGCGTCACAGCTGCAACTTCGGTGGCATCAATCGCCAGATCGGGTGCCGTGATCCCAAGATTGCCGTCTTCATCCGCAGATGTATCCGGTGCAAAATCAAGCAGCAAAGCAGGCCCGTTGAGTGTTGTTGTGTTGCCTTCTGCGTCTGTTGCGGTGACGCGGGTTGTGGCTGTGCCGTCGGCCAGTGCACTGACGTCGAGCGTGGCTGTGCCGTCTGCGGCCAGCGGGGCTGAAACAGACCCGCCCGCCCCGTCAAGGATCGTCACCGTTGCGGTGGCGTCAGCATCCAGACCGGTCAGATCAAGCGTCACGGCGGTCTCTTCGCCCGGCGCGATTGTGGCATCGGTCATACCAGCACCCAAAGCCAGCGCCATGTTCCCATCGTCATCCGCAGATCCCGGAGGAGGCCCCGCCACCAACCGCAACGTCCCCGCCGCAACCGAAATCTCAGCCGGCGTAACATCACGTAGTTCGGCCACGCCGACTTCACCGGTGCCGGGTACATTCACCGCAATGATCACACCTAGATAGCTGTCGATCACCGAAACCGCAGCCTCTGCGGCGGCCGCGTCCCAGCCATAAGCTGCGGAAATTGCGGACAGGTCGATGACATCGCCCTCGCCGGGACTGAAATCTTCGATACGGTCCCGCCCGCCGATCAGCGCGTCTGGTGCGTAGGCGAAGATGTCTGCGCCTGTGCCGCCGCCAAGGTTGTCCTTGCCTGCGCCGCCTTCAATCGTGTCATTGCCGCCTTCGCCGCGCAGCCGGTCACGTCCGTCGCCGCCCAAGATCAGGTCGTCGCCCGAGGTGCCGTTCAACCAGTCATCACCGGCCGTGCCGGTGATCGCGTTTTGCGGCACGGGATCGGAAACGGTGTCGAGCGTCAACGTCGGACCAGCAATGGCTGGCGTCACGTTGCTACTGGTATCTGTGGCAGTGATGGACGTGGTCAGTGGCCCGTCGGTCAGGCCCGACAGGTTCAACACGGTTGACGCAGCACCGGGGGTCAGCACGCCCGACACCACGCTCGTCACGCCATCGGTGACCGTGATCACAGCCGTTGCATCAGCGTCCAGACCTGTGGCTGTCAGCGTCACAGCTGCAACTTCGGTGGCATCAATCGCCAGATCGGGTGCCGTGATCCCAAGATTGCCGTCTTCATCCGCAGATGTATCCGGTGCAAAATCAAGCAGCAAAGCAGGCCCGTTGAGTGTTGTTGTGTTGCCTTCTGCGTCTGTTGCGGTGACGCGGGTTGTGGCTGTGCCGTCGACCAATGCGCTGACGTCGAGCGTGGCTGTGCCGTCTGCGGCCAGCGGGGCTGAAACAGACCCGCCCGCCCCGTCAAGGATCGTCACCGTGGCGGTGGCATCTGCATCCAGACCGGTCAGATCAAGCGTCACGGCGGTCTCTTCGCCCGGCGCGATTGTGGCATCGGTCATACCAGCACCCAAAGCCAGCGCCATGTTCCCGTCGTCATCCGCAGATCCCGGAGGAGGCCCCGCCACCAACCGCAACGTCCCCGCCGCAACCGAAATCTCAGCCGGCGTAACATCGCGTAGTTCTACAAGCGGGAGCAATCCCATGTCAGGCACTTCAATATTGATTTTGGTCCCGCGCGAGCTGACCAAAACCGTAATCGCAGCTTCTGCGGCCGCAGCATCCCAGCCGTAAGCTGCGGAAATCGCAGAGATATCAATCACATCGCCTTCAGATGGGGTAAAATCATCGATGCGGTCCCGCCAATCCCCAAGCGAAGCGACGTCCCACTGAAAAACATCCGCACCTGTACCACCACCAAGAACATCTTGGCCCTCACCACCGTCCAGCACGTCATTTCCGCCATGCCCCATGATCCAGTCGCGGCCCGTACCGCCATAGACGAAGTCGTCGGTGTCTCCGCCCTGCAATCCATCGTCACCGCCATAGCCGTGCATGATCGTAGGCATAAACGGAACGGCTTTCAGTCGATCTTTTCCTTCAGTGCCCTCAACCGGGGCCAAAACAGGCGTATAGCTGACGGAATCGTAGCGTGCCGTGCCGGTGGCGTCTGGTGCAACAGGCCCGTGCCAATTTTCCAAATCGGCACCGCCGCTCCAGATGTTCATGAACATTTTCATGCCTTCGTCTGGAATTGGGACAGGCGCAGTCGCCGCCGCAACATTGAAAATCAGCGCATCATCGACGTACCAAGAGATGCCGTCGGGCATCCAATCAATGCGATATGCGTGGAGTTCCGCCGCCGCATCAAACCCTAGGTCGACGACAACAGTCTGTGTCGCGCCGAGCCGTTGATCATCGTAGTAATAGTTGAGGTGAATTTGCGTCGTGTCATCACCCAAGAATTCAATGTCGATTTCGTTGTGCTGTGATCCGCCGAAGAACGTATTGTTATATAGAAAAAAAGACGACACGACGCCGGAGGTATCCGATGGTGCCATGACAATTTCATAAGAGCCGTAGCCAAAGAATTGCTGCGATTGCAACTCGGCTCCGGTAAAATCTTTTGTACCGGAATCGGCTCCGTCGAAATTCAGGCTCACTTCACCTTGGGACAGCTGTAAGTAATCGGCATTCCATGCAGTGTGGTTCCAGCTGGCATCGACAGAAAAGTCGGAAACAGACCAAAAATTGGAATCCAGCGAATCTAGAGTGTCTATGAACACAACTTACCTCCTAAAGGCGTTTACAAAAATAAATTAGTCTTAAAGAAATCGAAAAAATTAGACTCACATGATACTTTTAGTTTCGCAATACGGCAAGTTTTACGGATCCGTATAGACGGCTAACAATTTCAGGTTGAATCTTTAACTTGTGAGACGGTGCCTTCGTCTTTGCGAAATAATGCGATTGCACCTCGCAATTCGCTTAATTGGGGCAGTGCAGCAAGCACCCAACCAATTGCCGCCATTCCAATAGCGAGAACAAACAAAAATACGGCAGTTTGGTTTTCAAGCGAAGAAACGAGCATTGCTGATATCAGCCAAATGAAAATACCTGATAGAACCGGCCAAGCAATTGCACCTAATGCTTTTTTTCGCGAAAACGGGGCTATTCGTCCGGCGTACCACCATAACCGTGGCGTATAGATTATTGCGAAGAGTGATAGCGCAAACGCCACAGCATTAATGCCGAATGGCACCGCAATTGCGATCGTCGCGATCTGCAGGATTGCGCGTTCGGTTGCCATCCGCAATCTCAGCGTCGTCTGCCCCGCTGCCAGAAAGGCCATACCTGCCATCGATGTCGTCGATTCGATCGCAAAAGCTGGTGCTGCCAGCGCGAAAATAAGCGCAACGTTCCCCCACCGATCGGTCAGCAAGAGCGGAATCAATTCGGGCGCAAACCCAGCGAGACAGAACATGCCCGGTACAATAACTAAAGCAAGCAGGCGGAGTGCCGCGAGGTAGAGGGCACCAATGCCTGCAGGGTCGGAGGTTCGCCGCGCCATCCGCACAAACACGACCTGTGAAGCCGGTCCGGCCAGACCGAGTTCGGGCAATCGCAGCAACCGCAGTGCCATCGAATAAAGCCCAAGCGGCCCTGCTCCCAATACAAAACCAAGCATCATGATTGGCGCCTGTCGCTGCAGTGTAAACACGAGCGAAGTTCCGACCGTATCGCGCGCAAACCGCAGATGCCCCCTGAACCACTTGGGTCTGAGCCGTAACCGTGGACGAAATGGGCTTGCGATCACTGCGCCGATGGCAAGTGTTGTGAAGAGCACGATTTGCTGCATGACAAGGCTCCACGCCCCGAAACCGTTCGTCGCAAGCCCAATTGCAGCACCAAGGCTGAGTATGACGGAAACGATACGTAAGCCACCCAACAACACGAAGCGATCGTCGCGCTCTAGTGCCGCATTGAAGACAGCCGAAAGCGATTGGATCATGGGAATAATAGAAAGGACCCGTATCAACTCGGTCAGACCGGGCATCGCAAACAATGCCTCCCACAGCGGTGCGGTCATGAGTAGAACCGCACTCAACAAAGTACCGATTCCAGCCAGCAGCCAAAACACGCTATCCCATTCTTCCGCGACATAATCGGGTCGCCGTACCAAGGATTTACCTAGGCCCCCGTCGCTTAGTAATTGGGCCAGAACGACTATGCCCATAGCCAGCGCCACAGCGCCAAATTCGGATGTCGTAAGATAGCGCGCAATAATCGGCAGAATCAGGATTTGGGCGACAATCGACAAAACCCGACCACCCGCCATGGCGCTGACGTTCGCAAAGAATGTAGGCCGTGAAGCTGATTTTCGCTTCAAATTAACATGTCCTAAACTGATGCAGGCGCAAAATTACAAAGTCAAAACAATGGGCTTTAGACGGACCATGCAGGCCTAAATCCGCTGCTTGATCTGCACAGATTGGCGCTAACCCTGCATCGATATTCTGCATTCTTTTCTCCGCTCAGGCTATCCATCTAGCATCGCCGACATGCCTAAACTGCGCAATGGTTTGATTAAAAACAATACAATACCTGAAAAGATTCAATCGAATTAGTGCATATTTTTTGATCATGAATGAAGCAGCTGATAGCCTAGATCATGTTTTTCTTGCCGTAATGCCCCGAACGCGCAATAATCATGTTGGGCAAGTTATTGTCGCCCACGTATTATTTTTTTGAGCGAGTGACTTTTAGCATGATGTCCCTGCGACACGTGAGCGGCCAATTTTTCTGGCCCAAGAATCAATCCATATGCACATGCCATTCAGAGCATTTGTATTCAGGATATTTCGGCTCGATTGCTACTCTTTCGAGGGGGTTTTGATGGATGTACTGATACTTGCGCCACAGCCCTTTTTCATCGAACGCGGAACGCCTATTGCCGTGCGCAATTTAGCGACCGCATTGGCCAAGCAAGGCCACCACATTGATTTACTAGTGTTCCCCGGCGGAAAGAAGTTGGATATCAACGGCGTCGATGTTCATCGCATTCCTCATTTGGGTTTCCTCTCAGACATTGGCCCTGGGTTTTCCATTCGGAAACTAATTGCCGATATCGTCATGCTGCCAAAAGCTGCCACTCTACTCAGGCGGGGACGGCACGATCTTGTGATTGCTGTCGAAGAGTCAGCATATATTGCGCTGGTCCTACGCCACTTTTTTGGTGTTCCTTATATCTGCGATATCGATAGCTCCATTCCAGAGCAGTTAGATGACAAATTCAATTTACCGGGTTGGCTTGTACGGCTATTCGAACGCGCCGAAGGCCGCGCTGCCCGCGGAGCAATTGGCGCGATCACCTGTTGCCGTGCGCTTGCCGATATTACGCGCGCCCATGCGCCCGACCTTCCCATCCAGACACTCGAAGACATTCCGCTAACCGATGACGCCCCGTCCTTGCCGGTGCCCGAGGATTGTCAGTTTGATGTTCCAGTCATCATGTATGTCGGCAATTTGGAAGCTTATCAGGGCGTGGATCTGTTGTTAGACGGCTTTGCCGCCGCAGTTGCGAAGGGTGCTAACGTACAGCTAGTCATTATCGGCGGAGCGCCATCGCATGTATCCGCGCTACGCGAACGTGCCCAAAAACTAGGCATAACCGCGCAAGTTTCGATCCTTGGCCCCCGTCCTGTCGCGCAAATCGGACGGTATCTCGCGCAGGCAACCATCGTGGCGTCGCCGCGCACCAAAGGGCGCAATACGCCGATGAAAGTTTACAGCTATCTCGATTCAGGTCGCCCACTATTGGCGACACGACTACCGACGCACACGCAGGTACTGGATGACGATATTGCAATGTTGGTCGACCCCGACGCGGCCAGCATGGCCCGCGGGATCACTGCTTTGATTGACGATCCGTCGCTGCGGTCGCGGCTCGCAAATGCTGCACAAATCAGGGTGCAAAGCGAATTCAGTCGTCCTGCATTTGAACGCAAGTTATCGCGCTTTATGACCGAAAAAATTATGCCTCAGATTGGCATGGGCCAACCAAACACCCGTCGGAACTTTGAACAACGTCCGGCCACCCCGGATTTGCATCGCGACACATGGGAGAAACCTTCAATTGAAAACAATAAATAAGATTGGCATGCAAGCCGTCACGCAATTGGCGTCCCGCATGTCGCAATATCGTCGTCAACGCGTAATCAAAGAATTTGTCGAAAAGTCTCGTCCGGCTGGTGAACAGCAATCCTACGAATGTTCTCTTTGCGGATATAAGGGACATTTTGATCCCATCTTCGGTTCTAATGCGATCCGCTTTGATGGCCAGTGCCCTGACTGCCATTCCCGAGAACGACATCGATTTATCAAGAACTGGCTCGATGGGTCCGCACCGCAGGGCGGCTTTGGAAGCTTTTTGCATTTTGCGCCAGAGGCTTGTTTAGAAACAGAATTGCGTGCGCGCAGTACGCAGTATCGGACTGCGGATATTACGCCGGGCCGCGCTGATCTGGTGTTGGACATGGAGAATATTGAACTGCCAGACGCGTCAGTGGACACCGTAATGGCGAACCATGTGCTAGAACATGTGAACGATAGCAAAGCGCTGCCCGAACTGCTGCGCATTCTACGCCCTGGTGGTCTAGCGATGCTGACAACTCCAGTCGTCCATTCGTGGCCCAAGAGCTATGAAGATGCGTCAATTATGACTCCAGACGCGCGACATCGCCACTTTGGGCAAGCGGACCATGTTCTGTTCTTCGGGAGTGATATCGAAGACCGCATTCGCGCGGCAGGATTTGATCTGGAATTGGTCGTCGCTGATGGTGCTCAGGCCGCGCGCTATGCCCTGACACGGGGCGACACAATCTATCTGGCGCGACGTCCAACTGGTTAAAAAACTGAGCCGCATGAAGTGTTGCGTCAGGCGATCGCGCCAACCGGTAATTCGTGCCACCCCGCCGGAGCGTTGAGGTGATCCGGGATCACATGTGTTGGTGTGCTGCTTTCCGAATACCCGAAGGTTTCGATATCAAGACTGTAGGCCTCGCGGACCATCTCATACGTCTTGTCATCGTAATACGACCGCCAGTCACGTTTGCGCTTGGATGCATTCACGTGGGGTAGGCTTTCGGTAAGCCCGAGTTCCGCACATATCCGGGTGAAATCATCGCTCAACACTTCAAACCTTCCGATATGTTGCACCAAACGCTTCCCGGTTTTGTCATAGATGAACGAACATTGCAGACGCGTGTCATTTTCACACTTGTGTCGGATATACGTTTCGAAGTCACCAAAACCAAGCACCTGATCATGATGGGGGTGTGCCGATGATTGACGTGCGTAAGAATATTCCGACACCTGCCAATCCCAAGGATTGCGCACGAAGGCAAATTTAGTCGCAGCATCAAACAAATGGGTTGGCATCACATGACGGATTTGTTCAGCGGTCATGTGTTGGCGGTTCACCAACGCCGCACGCCAATCCATGACAGGCTGTGCGGCGACCGGAAATATCTGAACAGATTTACGAATATAGCGATTGCGTTGATATATAGGACAATATTTGCGCAGCGCTGCCATGACCGACTCTCCGCCGGTTTTGTATATATGGACGTAAATAAACTGATGCGACGGCGAATAGAGCATGGCAGACAATCCTGCATATATTTGTAAAACAGTTGAATCTTCGAAATGATTACGCGGCGTACAAAAAAATCTTACGGCTAATGAAGGTCAGCCAAATCGAAACCTATCTGCAATAGTAACGGTTGATGAAATATTTTCTACTCTTTCCGAGTAGCAAATCGCAAACAACCAAACAGGTTAATAATATAGGTCAGGGACGCCTTCACATTGCGGCGTTTTTGGTAAAACCGTCTGCCAGTGAACCGCGACAAGCATGCCTGCAGCTATAACATCGAAAGAAACATCCTGCGCCGCAGCGGCACGACGAAATGGTTCACCAATACGCTCTCCTTGCCAGACATCATTAACCGTGATCATCACGCCGGACTGCACGCAGCCTAATAGCATTTCCAAACCCGCCGCTCCCCTGACGGCATAGCGCCCCGTGCGCGGATCAAGTCCAAAGATAGCGTTCGGATCGAATTCGGCTTCCCATCCCACTTGCTGACGGACATCAATGTTATAGCCACCGGTTTCCACAACCATGTGCAATTCGTGAGTAGTGGCTACGAAAATGTCGTCATCCAATGATGCCAACAGGTCGGACACGCCCGAGAAATCTTGTCGAAATCGTGCGTCATACCCGCCCCCCAATGCCATTTTTGCTGAAGATATCACAAAACCATTCGACGCCATAAGGAAGCCAGTGCAGCCCAACAATGCAGCCGACGATAAATATGGGCGGAAAACCCGCATAATTTGCACCGCCGCCATTCCCCAGATCGTAAAAAAGAACGGCATCGCGCCGGAAATATATCTATCCGCCTTCATCGCCCCAAACGACTGCACCACCAACACCGTGCTAAAGATAGCAACGCAATACCAAGTCAGCCGTGCATTCAGGCGTAACGCGAATAGGGCAGCCACCGGGAAAAGCGGCCAGAAGGTTTCATAGGCGCGACGCAGGCTGTTGTGGTAATACGCCGCATAATCGCGCGTTGCGATCGCGTGATCAGGTGAAAACCGGTATAACGCCCAGGCCTGATCAAGCGCCCCGGTAGGCCAAACAGTCACGAGCGCAACCACGATCAGAACGAGACTACCGATCCCCCAGACCCAGCGTCTGGATGGATGCAATCGCAACAGCACATGCCCGGCCAAAAAAACGACAATTCCACCGCAGGCAACGAATGTCGTAATCTGTAAGGCCATCGCGGCCCCTAAAAATCCAATTGCTGCGACGGCATGAACCCACCGCAGCGGTCCTTGTTCTATGACAGCGGCATAAACCGAGATTGCACCGGCAAAGAAGAGCAAGATATGAAGCGAGTAGAACCGCAGCAACTGCGATTCCAAGATGCCTTGAGGCCACAAAATAGCGAAGGCTGTTGCAATGACTGCAGCGGTTTCACCCACATGCGCACGAACCCACCAGAACAATACCAAAGGTAAAAGCAGCCCGGGAAGCAGCGAAACAAGGCGCGCTGCAAACAGACTATTCTGACCCGTCACGTCAAGAAATCGTGCAACAGCTAATGTATAGGCCGACGCCCGCGTGTAACTGCCATCAAGGATGCGCAGTTCGCCAGTTTCCGGCCACCCAAGTGCTGGGATATAGTGATAAAATTCGTCAAATTCGGCAGGGGCTCCCAGCAGACCCACCCGTGTCACCAGTGCCGCCAGAATGATCCCGATCGAAATCCAAACCCGCCGCATACTGCCGCTGTTTGTCAAATCTTCTGATCCAGCGTCAATTTGGTGCGATCTCGTCAACCTTTCTTCAAACTCTGACATGCGCATTCTCACTGTGACGTCGCAATGCTGCCAAAGGTTGCGCGTGGTGGTATCGTTGGATTGGTGAGCCTGAACGCATCATAATCTGACCACCGCATGCTTTGCCCGTTTACGCCGCAGCGCAAAAACGATCCCACCAACGACAGCTTGCAAGAGCACCATGGCAAACGCGACCCAAGCAAGTGAAACAGCAAGTTCTGCCGCCAAACCAAATTGCCCGAACAAAAATATGAAAGCCTGTTCGCGAATACCGATCCCGTTCACCGACGCCGGTATCATCATTAGAAAAAGGGAAACCGGAATGATGGCGAAATAAACTGCGAGCGGCAGGTCAATGCCAAGTGATTCACCAATCAACCAGTAGTGAAGCACCACATTGGCCTGAAAGATAACCGAAATTCCGATACAACCATAGATGACGCGCATCCGCGCGGCAAACAGCAACGACGTCTCGTTTATCTTTTCGACGATCCCTTTCATCCATCCAAGGCCGCGAAGACGGCTCATCCGTGAAGCCACGGCACGCATCTGACCGCTTAGAAAAATGGCGGTCAACGCGCAAAGGATGCCAGCGACGGCCAGCAGTATCCAGCCAATTCCTGTTTCCGATACCACATCCCAGCCAATCAGCGGCATCGCAATAATGGCCAGAAGTAGCAGACCAAACATTCCCGTCAGCCGTTCAACAAACAAAATGAGGAACGACCTTGTGTAAGATGGCACCCGATCTGAAATATCCAGTGCACGCATCAAATCGCCGCTCATGACGCCCGGAAGAAATGAGTTGAAAAAAATGCCGATCGTATAGGCCCGGATGAGTTCAATCAGTGGCGCTGCAAAGTGTTGCGCACGTAACAAGAGCTGCCAACGCCAAGAACACATCAAATAGCCGATAACGTTCAAAGAAAACGCCACAAACAGTAGATATGGGTCCGCTTGTGACACTGCGCGGCGGATATCACCAACGTTTTCAATTTGGATAAAGAGCAGATATGCGATCAAACCAAGGCTGACGGCGATCTTGATCATTAACGGCACATAGGTGCGCAGCTTGCTTTTCGTGGTCGCGGTCATGAAACGGCCGCCTGTCCGTTGGCGGGTGTAGCACCCTCACCGCGCCTGCGCAAGAAACGCGCCGGGACGCCTGCCATGATGCTCAGGGGCGGAACGTCACGGTTAACCACAGCGCCAGCGGATATAATACTTCCGCGTCCAATTGTGATGCCGTCTAAAACTTTTACACCAGCACCAAGCCAGACATCGTCTTCAATCGTGATACCTTGGCTGTCAATGCCTTGGGCAGTGATCGGGACACTGGGATCTTCAAATCGGTGGTTACCGGCGACGATATGACAATGGCCAGCAATCAGCACGTTATTCCCGATTTTTATGCCGCCATGTCCGTTCAAAATGGCAAATGCCCCAATAAAACAATCATCGCCAAGCGTAATATTGCCTTCGTATCCAGTCTCAAAATGAACTGCGTGCATGATTTGGTTACGCGCACCCAATGCCAGCGATGCCTCGCTGCTCTTGATATCGAAGAAGACACGATCGTCGATCATCGTGCCATCACCCACCGACAAACGGCTGGGGCAGCGCAAGACGATGCCGCGCGAAAATGCAACGCCGCGGCCGCAATCACCAATGAGCAACGGAAAGAATAATCGCCGTAGGGCCAATCCCAATGCGCCCGGTATTGGTGACACAAACATTGTCACTGCTTCGTGCAGGATAAGCCGACCTATTTTTTCGCTGCCCACAACGCGCAAAAGATACTTTTTCAGCGGCGCACCGCGCTGGCGCGTCAACTTCTCGGGCAAATTCGCGGTCACTTGAGCACCTCTGCGCTAGACTTGCGACTGGAGATGTAGCGCGCCGGGATACCGCCGTAGATTTCGTTTGCAGGTACGTCGCCATTGACGACAGCCCCTGCTGCAATGATGGCTCCGTCGCCAATTCGCGCCCCATCAAGGATCCGTGCCCCGGCACCAATCCAGACGTCATTGCCGATCACAACTTCGCCGCGCGTCTCAAGACCCTGTAGGACCATTGGACCAGCATCAAGATCAGTGCGGTAGCGCCCGCCTCCAATGTAGCATTGACCGGCTATAATGACGTGATCGCCAATCCGTATTCCTGACACCGCCGACAGCGTCGTTTGGCTGCCAATCGAACCACTCTTTCCAATTATCAGGTGGTTTTGTTTCACCACCGCTATCACATCGCGCGCAAGGAGCGTGTTGTCACCTATCGACAATCCCCCTTCTTGTGCGGCACCCCGTGCGTCCAATGTGCAATTATCGTCGATCGCCACACCACCGCCAAGGTTTATGCGTGGCGGGCAGCGCAGAATGATATTGCGCCCGAAGTTGACACCCCGACCAGTCTGACCAAACAATCCGGGATACAATGCCTTTCGCAATGCATAGCCACCAGCTCCAGGAAAGCCTCCAGCCAAAGACGTTGCGAATTCGTATCGCAAAAATGGCCAAAAACCGGGTTTGCCAACAAAGAAGGTTTGGTATTTTGCCAAAGCAGATCCTTCTTCTTGAAGTTGCTCAAGCACTTGGTCCTTGTCCGGCGCGGCATTGGAATTGCTGTTCTCGATTCGAGTCATGGCATGCGATCCGCGCGCAAAACCACCGGCGTCCCCGTGACACGATCCAATCCAATCGCTCGAAACGCGGCCTCGGTGGTTCGCGAAACAAGTGGTGCTTTCATGGTCCGGTGGACGACCATCGGCATGACAAATTGCCCCACCTCACCTTTGATGCCAAAACCGCGCACGTTAAGGTGCTTATGCACATCGCGCCTAGCCATTGTTGCGTAGTCGCGGGTGTTCCCCTCTGCCTGTTTCTTCGCCCACAAAAGCGCTGGTTTTGCCAAGTTAGCCCCGCCAGGCAGCGGGAAATCGATGATCACCGCACGCCGCGAGACCCGGGTCATTTCGTCCAAAAGTTGCTGCCAATTGCCAACATGGGCCATCATGCGAAAGGCCAGTACCACGTCATAACTTTTGTCGGCAAAGGGCAATTCCAATAGCGGGCCTACCGTTCGTTCAAGTTCGGGGTGGTCAAGGTCGGCGATCTGACCCCACGCCGCACGACTGCTCGACATGACTGTGACTTTGTGTCCCGCTGCCAATAGCGGACGTGCGGATTGTCCGTGACCTCCGCCGATATCGAGGACAGTTGCATTTGGCATATCCTTGAGAAGATCAAGCAACGCTTCTGTCTGACGTGACAGCAAATATTCCCCCACCGGACCGGCAAAACGCTGGGCATACCTATCGCCTGAAGGGTCCAAGTCGGCATCGGGCGACCCGATATCTGGAATCACAGATGCAGTCATGCTGCACGCTTTGGCTTAGCAGGAGGCAGTTTGCCGGTGTCGCGGTACCACTCTGCAGTTAGACGCAATCCATCAGAAAGGCTCGTCTGCGGCTGAAATCCGATCATTAGTTTGGCTTTATCCACTGAAAATGCGCGGGCTTTCGTGAAGAAGGACACGCGCCGTCGGTGCAGAGGTGGGTCAATGCCAAAAGGCTTACAAATTGCTTCGCAAACAACGGCGGCTGCCATCAGCGGTGCAACGGGCAAATGACCGCGTGGTGGCGCAACATCGAGAACGCGTGCAACTTCGGCGACCAAACGATTGAGAGTGGTATAGTTTTCATCCCCGATTAGGAACACTTCACCAATCGCGGCAGGATGTTCGGCTGCTAGAATTAAGCCCTGCACAATGTCGTCGATGTACGTCATATGGTACGCGATGTCACCGTCGCCAAACATTCGAAATGTCCCGTTTTCGACGGTGCGAAACAATTTTAGAAATCGCAGATCGCCGGGACCATAGATACCAGTTGGACGGATCACTGAGATGGGCACGCCACGTGCCATAGCTTCGCGCGCAATCTCTTCGCCTTCTAGTTTCGAACGTTGATAAACGTCGCCGGGCCGAAACGCTGTTTGTTCGTTGGCGGGAATTTCGCTCACGTCTCCATGAACGCCGCAAGTCGAACAATGGACAATGCGCCCAACACCGGCGGTTTCAGCGGCGTTGATCAAGTCACGCACAGCGTCTCTGTTCACCTGAAAATAGTAATCATCGGGATGACTGGCATCACGGTAGGCAGCTGCGATGTTAAAGAGATGTGTAACGCTTTGCATCGCGTCTTTGATCGCGATTGTATCGGTCAAATCCCCCTGGACTGTCTCGACGCCGTGCCCACGCAAAGAGTGTGCCGCCGCGCCATCTGTATCTCGGACCATGGCACGGACACAGTAGCCTTGTGCCACCAGCATTTCTGCCAGCCGCCCTCCAGTGAACCCCGTAGCACCTGTGACAAGCGCCAGTTTCCTAGTATCTTCCGCCATGTACTAATTACCTCGGTACAAATAGTCGTAAAATAAATTCATCACGCAGCGCATGATGTTAGGCCTTGATCAAAGCATCAAAATACAGGCTTTGATTTATATCTTTACATTCAGACTACCGCAGACGGCCCGATCCGTCGACAATTTCGATAAATTTGCCACTTGCGCCGCCTGGAATATGCTCGCCACGCCACCACGATAATGTCACACCCCTTTTACCTTTTTTACAAAACGCTTTGGAAAATACATTTGAAACCCTAAGGTCGTGACCATCGAAGCAAACAATAAGACCGACAAAAATCTAACGCCAATTTAGATGGTTGGGTCGCAAAGGCAGGAAAACATGCACTATTGTCGTGTCCTTGGAATTACAGGTTCATTGTTAGTACTGTTTCCATTTCTAGGCCTTAACTTCGGGGGGACAATTTGGATTTGGCTACTCGCCGCTTGGCTCGTCAGCGGGCCGCTTGTTCTACTTGACTCCTATCTCGCCTTTTCTGCAGATCACCCAGAAACCGACCCCGCGTTGAGTGCCGGACGTCTGCCCAAAGGATCCTGACTAGTAAGCGCCACCCAACCGCAAGTTTACCAGCTTACTCGCAGTCGTGTAGATTAGTGAAATATCGGTGCGCAAACTCGCATTGTAGATGTAATCCACATCCTTCATCACCCGAGATACATACAATCCATCCGACCGTTCTGATGTCTGCCACGGACCTGTAAGTCCGGGACGCACCGAAAGATAAGCATTTTTAAAGCCGCCGTAGTGCGCAAGTTCATCTTCAACGATTGGGCGCGGGCCAACGATACTCATATCACCGCGTAAAACATTAATGATCTGCGGCAGTTCATCAAGGCTTGATTTACGCAACAGATTTCCGATTCCGGCTACAATTCGAGGATCATGCCGTAATTTCCGTGTCTGTTTCCATTCTCGCCGCATTTCAGGGTCAGCGTTAAGTAAATCCTCGAGACGTTGCTCGGCGTCGATCGCCATTGTTCTGAACTTGAGGCAATAAAACGGTACATTGCCTTTCCCGACCCGCTTGTGTGCATAAATGACGGGGCCAGGGCTGACCAGAAAGAGGCAAATTGCGATAAGCAGCATTGATGGCGCAAAGAGAACAAGCATTGTCGCTGCTACGAAAATATCGAATGCGCGCTTAGTCTTAGATTGTGTTGTCCACAAATTGGATGTCTGAGTGAAATCGAAATGATACATTTCCTAACCACCTAAAAAATTTAATAATTGACGGAATTCGGCCCAAAATAAGACCGCGGCGTCATAAAGCTTACTAATAGTTAACATGATTGCCTGAGAGAGCATGGATCGCAAGTTATTTTTAACCGCCTGCTATGAAGGCACAGAATCTCGAATTGTTATGACAAATTTTTAGGCAATAAGATTTTTGTCAAAGCGATATATGAGAAGCGCTTCGAATCACACTTCTAGCTTGTATTTTTATGCTTTTTTGAAACTCATAAGTAGCGATAAGCATTTGGAAATAAAAGTCTAAATAAATGTTACACATTGTTAAACGCGATAACTCCTCCAAATTGAAAAGAGTCGCTCAGCGGACGAATGCAAAAGAAAATTGAGCTCTGACGGTCAGCTATAATGTTTGGATGTTGACCAAGTCTTGCATTGAATGCGCGGCCAAAAATTGCCGAACTCGACCATCAAAGTAGCGACCCTGACATTCGAATCGGCACTTTTTTCGTTAACAACATCGGTGACCGCAAACGCCACAGAGAAACAGGTTCGTGTTACGCAAAATAGCAACTTCATTAGTACGAATGTGGGCAAATCATCTGGCAATTGAAACAGCCGTTTGCCTAAGGGTCAAACTTCCGCGCCCTTCAGCCCATTCAAAACGCCCGAAACCTTTGGCATCTTCTGCAAAGCACTTTCAAGACGTGCGACCCATTTTGGCCCATCGCTTAGAGCCTCTTGATAGGCGTCCCAAAGCGCGTCTGGTCGTTCCTGTGCCAAAACGCTGATCAACAATTCGGCCTGCATCCGGTCTTTACGGGCTTTGATCGGACTTGGCCCTTCGGCTCTGCGCTCTGACACGATCAACTTATGAATGGCGTACCGTTGCGGCGACGGGACTTTGACGAGCACGCCGGAGCCATAGTTCAAAACCGCATCAATCGGGTCCCTGATCAGGTAGTTGAGGTGGTTCAGACATTTTGCCGACACCCCCAACGCTGGCAGATACTTGGTGGACTCCTCGCTGCCAAAAGACGGCGCCAAGAATTCGACAACAGCCTCGCCTTTGGTCTGGGTCCATTTCCAGATATGTTCGTTAGGCATCGCGGGGATCGCTTCGAACTTGAGGTCCTTGAAGATGTCGTCAGCCTTTGGATTTGCCTGATCCGTCTCGGAAATCGCGACGCTCAGATGTTCAAACCCCGCAATATCAATGTCTTGCGTGTAGGCCCCCTGCTCTACACTTAGCCGGATACCCAACTCACCCTCATAAGCACGGAACGCATAGGTGCCGATGATGACACCGCCCAAACGGAAAAACCCCGCCTTTGCCATCGCTGACAAAAGCGAACCAGACGTCTTATCAAGCCGCATAAATCGGTCAGCGGTCATGATCCGTGCCAGCGACGACATCCGTTCCTTACGCGCTTTGGCGTCGTCCTTATGCGCCTTGTGGGATTTCAGCTTTGCGTTCAGTTCTGGGCTGTCCTCGCCCAGAAACCTTTCTTTCGTGTCAGATCCGACCCGGTACCTATCGTACCAATATATGCGGCCATTGCGGGTGCGTTGGGTCGGCATACCGCGGATATCGGACAAGCTTTCACTGAGGTGAAGATCAAGTAGGTCGAGATAGGCGGAATTCGCCGTCATCGTATGTTCTTTGATGTCCATTTCCATTGTGTACCACGCATATGTTTATCTGTGTGGTATAATGCTAATCTGTGCGATCTCCAAGGTATTCCATGCCAATGCGGAAAATTGGCACGCATATGTCTATCCGTGTGGCAGCGCTGCCTGATCAAAACAGCGGCCCCCGCAGAGGCCGCTGGTCTGGTTCGTTATGGGCACTCAGGCGACGGGCCACGCGGTTGCGCGGATTTGATCGAAGGTTTGCACCTTCTTGATCTCACCGTTCAGGAACACACAGTCCAATGCTTCCGCACCCTTTGGTATGTTTGCCGCTCGTCTAGCGACAAATGCGCCTGAATCGGACCGCATCACGCCTTGTTTCCCTTTCTTGGAAGTCTTGCTGCCTTTTGCGGTGATCGGGTCTTTGAACACGTCATGCCACTTGTCGTCATAGAAAATGGCGGACGCTTTCATCGCGTAACCAAAGCTATCGCGATCAACCTTTTGCAGCAGACCGCCGCCCATCCCGAATGCGATGTTTCCAATTGCCAAGCCGCGATCAATCATCACATTCATGATCTCCAAGATAGAGTCTTTATTGACCCCATCCCCTTGGATCACACGGACCTTTTCAGGCAAAATGCGGTAACCTTGTTTGGTCAGGCTGTACCCGAACTTGGCCATCAGTGCTTCGATCACGTCAGGGACAATCTCTAGCGGATCGCCACTATCAGGCCGCACGACCAGAACACCATCGCGGGCCAAAACGTCGTCTTTCAACGCACCACCCCAGTAATCTTTGACCGCGCGCATCAGGTCGTAGCTATCACTGACGCAGGCGATGATCCCTTCCGGGTTCTGTCGCAAGAACCGCTGCATCTGGTCCAATTCGCCGTCTTCGCCCGCCGCAGTCATGGTGGAGTGTTCGCTGGCGGGAATAGAGAACCCAGCCATATCAGCCCCATAGAAATTACGCGCGTAAACCAATCCGGCAATAGTGTCGGTTCCCAAAGAACTGACAAGGTGCGCCACCCCACCGATGCCGGCCGCGTCAAAGCATGTCGCGCCACGTGCACCGAAATCGTGCAGTTTGAACTCTGCGCCTGCAGGATCACCGTCAGTTAGCGCAAGCCGGTCGCGGATACTGTTCATCACAAAGTAAGACAGGCTGGCTACGCTGGACGGATACCAAATGGCCCGCAGCAGGCGTGTTTCGAGGTAAGAAACCAACCAATAGCAATTCGGATCAGTGTTCTCTATCCGGATTTGCGGGATGGATACTGGCGCAAGGGTGCCTTCGGGCAAGGCTTCGATCAGGATCGGCAGACGACCATCGTAAGTGTCGATGATATACTGCCAGCCATCTATGAAAATATCGAAACCGTGGGCTTTCAGAAACGGTATCGCTTCATCCAGCATCGCCTGTGTGACAACACGTCCGGCCAGTTTGGTCAGCTCTATCTGCAACCCAAAAAACATCACCTTGTCAATCTGGCCCCACGCACGGCGTGGTTCCACATAAGAAGACACGAACTGGGTGCATTCGGGATACTGGGAAAAGTGGGAAAGCTTGTAGCTGTCGGTATCAAACAGAATGTTGTCCACGGCGACAGCATTGGGGAAAAGCGCATTTGCTCCCTTGGGATCGTAGGTCATTGTCCTGTTCCTCCTCGGATTTGGACGGATATGAAACCTGCGGACCTCCCGCAGATTTGGTGTGCAAAGATATGCTCTTTGCGGGCAATGGACCTTAGCTTTGCGCCATCAAAATAGACGAATAAGCAAAGGGTACATCAGGGACGAGGGCTTGGATGATATCAAAGTGATCCTCGAAAATAGTATCTGGTGTGATCTCGGTAATCGGCACCCATCTGGCGTTGGCAGCATCGTCGCCCGCCTTGAGCTTTTCAAGCGACTTGCGATCTTGCAGTTCGAACACAAAGGCCTCGGTACGCACCCAGCCCCGTTCAGACCGGTCAGGGTGATCGAACACACGGCGCGCGCGTAATCTTCCCCGCATCGCACCCTTCGGCATGTCCAATCCTGCTTCTTCGTAAAGTTCGCGCAGGCTGGCCTCTTCAGCGGTTTCATCAGGGTCGATATGACCGCCGGGCAACGCCCACAGGCCCTTACCGGGTTCCATCTTGCGTTCAACCATCAAGATGTGGCCGGACTGGATCACGACGGCATCGGCAGTATTAATCGGAATGGGAAACCCGTAAACTGCCTCTGCTTTCGCAATGCGATCCTGATAACTGCGCACGAATGCACCCTCTTTGCGGATTGTCTCGGCTGCATCAGGCATTTGCGCCATCCATTGCTGAATGGCGGCAACCTGCTTGCTGCCAAATCGATCGGCTAAGCCATCCGCGCTTGCGCCAAAGAACAACCCTTCCCGCAAGTCAGTCGCACTTAAGACGGCCCCATTGTGGACCGTAGGCGCCACACCGTTCAATTCCCACGATGGAAACCAATTCAGGTATTGGGACGACTTATCCTTTTCCAAACCGACCAAGACAATCTTGGTTTTGTCTGGGTCCAACCCAGCCTTGCGCATGTGCAATGTCACAGCCGTGCGCACATTGGTTGTCCAAGCACGGTCGTTGTATAGCGTATCAACCAGCGGCAATGTCGCGACAGGTTTCGTGGCATTTTCTGTGGCGGTACGAATGAACGAAACGCGTTCGTTGTAGGAGAAAGGATTTTTCCAACTGCGGGGGCGATAAGAACTGCCGACCAAAATCAATAGACTGTCGGCCTCCGCCAATGCGCTATCGACGACATCCATGTGACCGATGTGAAATGGTTGGAAACGGCCAATAAACACGGCCAATGTGTGCATCTTGCTCATCTCGCGCGACCTCCGCTGCGATTATTTTGTAGATCAGGACCTCCCTGATCTGTGCGTGAGATTAGCAAAACGCGCAGGTGCGGGCAAGTAAAACGTCATCAATGGCGTTATGCATAGGTTGCATGTCACCACCTGCGATCGTGTGAAGAAGGGTCTGCAGGTTGACACAAATCCTTCCGTCAACATGATGCGCCGGCATCTATAATCAGCCGATCCCGATCCGCGACGGCGCCCCTGTACACGACTGAAGGACTGACACCATGATACGTAATCCAATTTTGACGGGCTTTCGCGCTGATCCTTCGATTTGCCGAGTAGGATCGGATTACTACATCGCGGTGTCGACGTTCGAATGGTACCCCGGCGTTGAGATCCACCATTCCACTGATCTTGTGAACTGGCGCCTGGTCGCCCGCCCGTTGAACCGTGCGGCACTTTTGGACATGCGCGGCAACCCTGACAGCTGCGGGATTTGGGCACCGTGTCTGTCGCATGCCGACGGTAAATTCTGGTTGGTTTATACAGATGTCAAACGACTGGATGGGGATTTCAAGGACGCGCACAACTACATCACCGCCTGCGAGACAATCGATGGCGACTGGTGTGACCCATGGTACATCAATTCCTCGGGGTTCGACCCGTCCTTGTTCCACGATGACGACGGGCGCAAATGGTTCGTCAACATGCAGTGGAACCACCGCGGTGCGGGTTCTGGCGTGAACCCTGCGCATGACCGTTTCGACGGAATCTTGTTGCAGGAATGGTCTCCTGATGCCGGACTGACCGGTCCGATCACAAATATCTATGCTGGAACAGATCGGGGCCTGACTGAAGCGCCACATTTGTTCAAACGCGCCGGATATTACTACCTAACCACGGCCGAAGGCGGCACAGGCTACGAGCACGCGGTCACCCTGTCACGGTCCCGCGACATCGCTGGTCCCTATGAGGATCACCCCGACAAACACGTTATCACGACGAAACATGCACCAGATCACCCAATTCAACGCACCGGTCATGGGCAGATGGTCGAAACGCCAGAGGGCGAAGTGTATCACACCTTCCTGATGGGCCGCCCGATGTCCGGTCCAAACGGCACGGGTCAGTTTTGCCCGATGGGTCGCGAAACAGGGATCGAGAAATGTGTCTGGCGCGACGATTGGCTCTACCTCGAACACGGCAGCCAAGTTCCGCGTGAAGAGGTCCCTGCCCCAAAGGGCATCACCGCAACGCCACATGCGCCGCAGGCGATACGCCGCGACTTCGCGGATGGCACCCTTCCGCCAGAATTCCAATGGCTGCGCACACCGAACCCAGATCGGTTGTTCCGCGTTGAACCGGATGCCGTGGTCCTGACTGGTCGTGAAAGCTGGGGATCTTGGTTTGAACAATCGCTGCTGGCGCGACGGCAGGAACACCACGCTTACACGGCCGAAACGCAGGTCGATTTTGACCCTGACACCTATCAACAGGCGGCAGGTCTGTTCACCTATTACAACCGATGCAAATTCCACGGGCTGATCCTGACCTACGAAAACGGCCAACGTGCATTGCGTGTCGTGTCCTGCGCAGGAGATTGGCCAGACGGGGTGTTGTCATGGATGTCCGACATTATTCCTGTCGCCGACGGGTCAGTCGAGATGCGGGTCGACGTCGACCACGCGGCCCAAAAGTTCCTGTGGCGGCAAGGCGGGGAATGGCAACAGATCGGCGAAACACTCGACGCGTCAATCATCTCTGATGAAGGTGGGCGCGGCGAACACGCATCATTTACCGGCGCATTCGTCGGGATGCACTGTATCGACACATCAGGCCGCGCACGCGAAGCACGGTTCGATCACTTCGACTACATACCAAACGGTACAACGTGATTGTGCGGGCGGTCTAAGGCCGCCTCCCCTGCCCGCCGAAGCAATTTCGGTCGTGGAACAATCAGCTGGTTGATAGGCAGAACGCGCCTATGCTCCGTGCCTTTTGATGCCCGTCAAGGTGTACACCACGCACTTATCTATCTGCGTGGCAAAACGATTTCCAAAGCGCAAGTCGTCTCGCCATTAAGGCCAATCACAGATCTGTCAGGTGCCGCTGGACCACTGCCCATATCACGCTATTTCGTGGCGAGTTAGGCAATGTAAGGGCGGCCAATGTCATCCATCGGAAATAAACTAAGTCCCGCGTTCCTTTTGAGTCTGGGCGCATTTTTGATACTTGTTTTGACCTTCAGTGCGACGCAGGCCTTTGCGCACGTTCGGTGGTTTGTCGACACCAACGTAACGATCGAAAATTTCGTCGCTTACCGCATCACTGACCCCGAGGTTTTGATCTGGATAGCGATGTCCATCATGATCGTGCTTGCGTCCTTCGTGTTGGACACAAAGCTACCAGAGGTCCGCGTCGTCGGCAGCGAAACCCGGCATGATTTCATCGAAATTTTGCGTATCTTCACAGGCATGTCATTGCTGCTGACAGCATATGAAGGCGCGCTGCTGGCACCCCATCTGGTCGCCTATGGGGCCTTCGGGACAAAACTGATTTTCCTGCAGGCCATCATCGGAATTCTATTGATCGCCAACCGTTTTGTGCGCCATGCGGCAATTCTGTTGATCATTCTCCACCTCGGACTGACCATCCAATTTGGCGTCCTCGCTGCACTGGAATATCTCAGCATGGTCGGCATTGCGATCTTCTTGCTGATCAACAACTTGCCAACGCCAGAATTGCGCGCGCAGTACAAACCATTTTCGGTTGCGATCATGCGCATTCTTGTCGGGATTTCGCTGATCACGCTCGGGTTGGCCGAAAAACTGTTCGGTGCCATCTTGGCTGAAAGCTTCCTAGCTGCAAACCCGTGGAATTTCTTGCCTGCTCTTGGGTTCGAATTCGTGACAGATCGTCTGTTTGCCCTATCGGCTGGATTTGTCGAGGTGATCTTCGGGATCATTCCTGGTGCTTGGAACGACCACCCGTCTGACAGTTCTTGCCCTGTCTATGGTGCTTTTGACGTCGAACGTCTTGTTTCTGATCGAAGGCAACAACGAAGCTGCGCTGGTCGAATTTGTCGGTCACATGCCCATCATTGGCGTCGCGCTTGTCCTGTTGCTTTTGGGCGCAGGCCAGCGGTGGAAACTCAGAAAGCTAGTGCCGGACTGGCGCAAAAAATACAAACTTGAAAACACGTTACGGTCCCTCACGATGTCTAAGATCTCTTTGCGATTTCCATATCTAATCTACCTCAGCAATTGCGTCTATTCTGATCGGCGTCCTCATCGCGCCACTATTCCGCGATCTTCCCGTGCAGCAGACAGCAGTCGATTAATGGCACACGACAAGCAACCGGGATGTTAGAGGTGCCAGCCGTCGGCGCCCCCCAGATCGCAATCGCCGTCACAAAAGACCCTTTGAGCGGCTGGAAGGTGTCAGTGACGACCGGGACAATTTTCGCTTCACGCCAGAAATGGTGAACAGCGAAAAACGTCGAAAATACGGCCACGCCCACCTTTATGTGGATGGCATCAAAATCGCACGCCTCTACGGGCCGAACTTCCATATCCCTGACTTGCAGCGGGTGACCACGAAATCTCCGTAAACCTCAGCAGCAATGATCATTCATACTACATCGTGAACGGGCAAAAGGATCGAAAGCGCGCACCATCATCACGCAAAACGATGACGATTGAGGATGCAAGCCAGCTCTGCTCACAAACACGGTGTCAAACCCGACTGGCCCTTGCGCTCCGTCACGGTTTGGCTTTTGTCAGCAATGGGCACGCGTCCATCGTGGTGCATTACTTCATTTCGCTGATCACTCCCCCTGCCCTACTTGAAACGGCCCTATTTTCAGGGGTTTTTGAGTAACTCGGGCAATCATAAGCTTTAACACGTTGATATAACGTATTTTTTACGATTGTCAGGTGACAACAACGACCATTAGAGGGCGGTTTCCGGGGTAGACTGCGTATTTTGGATTATATGCCTCAAATATCCACCCGGATTGTCAATCGTAGGCAGGCGGTCCAATATCTGAAAGATCGCGATGACGCTCTTCTTTTTACCTATCTTAGATACAGCTTGTAAGAACACCGCTTGATCGATGCCCATCATCCCCGTGAGTTGGCTAGCAATCTTGAATGCATCGTTCCAGTGTCGCACAGGATCGGGAAAGTAGAGCTTGTATTCTTTGCATTGCTCTAACAGTCGCACCAAAGCGCTGTCGTTTGTTGTGCTATTGTGTTCTATTTTTTTCACAACCTGATCAGAGCATATTAAAGATTCAGATTGTATGTGCCGCTCATTTTGGTTGTCATGACCGTTCATTTTCGCTGTGGTGACCGTCTCTATCTGATCTTCAAGACGTGCCTTCAGAGCATTCAAAACAGCTTCGTCAGGTTTGCGGCGTAGAA